>CAZPCG010000162.1:0-1771 GCA_964584875.1 uncultured Spirochaetota bacterium | reverse complement strand
TTACAACCCATTCTCCAATCTTTCCGGAATATTTTGATGATACAAATTAATAGGCTAACGCATGATTTTCGTTCGGCAAGACATGGTTCGAAAGTGATTAAAAAAATACATAAAATCCAATATTGATGTCTCACAGGCAGTAAAGGTTGAATTGGGAGCTAATAGTGGTGGTGGTTTTTTTGGATTCATTTCAGTTGTTTGAGCTGTTTAGAAGCATTTACAATGGTTGATAGCTTCTTACAGAAGGCAAATCTTACAAGGCGTTTCCCCTCATCGGGACTCTTTGCGTAGAATACGCTTGGCGGTATTGCTGCAACGGAGCACTGCTCTATGAGGTGCTTTACGAACGAGCGGTCATCGCCTTCCCACAGCGGGGTAAAATCTGCAAGGATGTAATACGTGCCCTTCGGCACCGCAGTGTTAAACCCTGCGGCCTTCAGAGCCTCGAGGAGGAGGTCCCGACGAGTTTCGTATTCCTCCCGGAGTGTTTTATAATAATCCTCGGTGTATTTGTCCAGTATCGAAGCGATCCCTGCCTGAAGCGGACTTGCTGCAGCAAAGGTGATGTGCTGGTGTGCTCTCTGCACGGCAGAGATGAGTGGTGCAGGGCCCACTCCCCATCCGATTCTCCAACCGGTCAGTGAGAATGTTTTTCCAATGCTTGAGATGCAGAGCGTGCGATCGCGCATCCCTGGAAGTGTTGCGATGGGGATATGCTTTACCCCATAGTATGTTATGTGTTCGTAGACCTCGTCGGTGATCACGATCACATCGTGATCGATGCAGAGCTCAGCGATCATCTCTAACTCTTCCACCGAGAAAACCTTTCCCGTGGGGTTGTGAGGGGTGTTGAGGAGCAGGAGGCGGGTGCGGCTTGTGAAGCATCCTTCAAGCTCTTTTCTGTCGATGTGGAAGTCGGGAAAGCGGAGGGTGCAGTGGCGGGGTATGGCACCTGCAAGTGCAGCGCAAACAGGATAGCTTTCATAGAAGGGCTCAAAGAGGATCACTTCATCACCCGGGTTGAGAAGTGCAAGGAAGGCATTTGAAATGCCCTCAGTTGCGCCGTTGAATATAACAACCTCGCTTGAGGGATCGTAGCTCATCCCGTAGTCACGGGAAATCTTTTGTGCAACAGCTTCAACAAGGGCGGGGTTTCCCATCGATCGGGGATACTGGTTGTGCCCCTCACGTATGGCACTCACCGCGGCTTCAAGAATTTCCTGGGGACCGTCGAAGTCCGGGAATCCCTGCGCTAAGTTTATTGCCCCTTTTTCCTGGGCAATTTTCGTCATCTCGGAGAATATTGTAGTGCCGAATGGTGCAAGTCTCTTTGAGACCACCTCTGCCCCCTGACAAAAATGCATGTGATATATCCTGGCATGAGTTAAAGGCAGCTCATCTTTTGGAATGTAGGTTACATCTTCTAAACTGCAAAGGAAAGGGGAAAATAGTGGGTAATTTGTTTTCAAAACCCCTGAAGTGAGGTTATATTTTAACTGGTAAATGCTTCATGAGGAGGTGAGGAGCCAGGAGGTGAGGAGCCATGTGTGCTCACGGCATCATTTCTACACAGGTTTTGGCTTCGGATTTTCACCATTCGGGTTCCACATGCACTGCCCCTGGCACTATCCCCGGCGTGAGGAATACCTGAGGATGCTCGAGGAGTACAGGGAGGATATAAAACGGGAGCTTGAGGAGGTTGAGAAGGAGATCGACTCGCTGAAGAAAAAGGCTTAATCATCGATAATAATTCTAAAATGCTTATTCCATT
>CAZPCG010000161.1:0-5427 GCA_964584875.1 uncultured Spirochaetota bacterium | reverse complement strand
AAGGCGACATTGTGAGGATTTACAGGCGGGAAGGGGAGAGTTTGCGTTTCATCGGGAGCATGCAGGTGTTCGAGGTGTACCCTACTGTTGCAAAGGGTAAGCTCATGTTCTATGAGAAGAAGTTCAAGGTTGGGGACATCGTCGCCCGTTCTTAGACCCACCCCAGAGGGTTTGTAAGCGCTGTGCATATACAGAATCGGTGCCCTGATGCATGGGTCGCTCAGGGGATGAAGGGGAGGGGCATCTTTATCTTAATGAACTGTACGTATCCTCTCTCCACGCGGTTTTCAAACAGAATACCGTAATCCAGCTTTAATTTCAACCACGTCTCCTTCCACAGAAAGTACCGGAGCTCAAGACCTGTCTGCAGAACAAAGTTGATGTGAAGAGGCACTTCAAACCCCTCGTTGTACATGAGGTTCAGGCCCGTTCCCAGGAAGGGGGCAAAGGACAACCTCTTTGTCAGGTCAACCCGGTATGCGAGATCGAATTGCAGGGGGATGGAGAAGAGAAGATCATTCTCCATGTTTTCTCTCTCGATTTCGTTCAGGGCAAGACCTGTTTCGACGATCGTGTGTATGCGCCGGGCGTTGAAGTAGTTGGTGAAAAAGGGGCTCTTCATGCTGAGATATGCTCCCAGGTAGAAGCCGGGATGTACCACCGGGAAGGAGTCGTCGCTACCAACGTAGTCGAATATGGCCAGAGAGATATCGATGTCCGGGTTGTAGAATACTATGCCCCCGCTTACAGGGAGGGGTAGCAGCAGAAGGGGAAGAAGGAGGAACAGAGCCCTATTTGGTTTTTGCCGTAAAAACGCCATCCCAGTTCTCCCCCGGTGGATTTTGAATCAGCTCCTTGCATCGGTCAATGTATATTGCAGAGGGCATATCCTTTCTGAGGATAGTATTGCTTTTTGTGAAGAGCTGCATTGCGTCAAGGAAATTCATCTGCCTGTAGAGAGTTATTGCTTCCCTGAAGATCCCATACCCCTCTTTCTGCTCCCCGGGCACATCCTTGTAGGGCTCGTAGATTTTTACAGGCCTTTCCTTTCCCTTGACCCGCACGGAGTCAAGCTCCCTCGCCATAACGCTCTGCCTGATGTTGTTGTAAGTGTGCTCGCTGATTATGATCGGAACGCTGTAGAGCTTTGTGAGACCCTCAAGCCGGGAGGCGAGGTTGACAGCGTCGCCGATGCAGGTGTACTCCAGTTTCTGGGTTGACCCGATGTTTCCGACTACGACCTCGCCGGTATTAAGGCCGATCCCGACCCTGAAGGAGGGCTTCCCAATTCGGGCTTGCTTCCTGTTGAAGTTCTTGAGGGATTCCAGCATGTCAAGCCCTGTCAGGACTGCCTGGAGGGGATCATCGTCATGCACGGCAGGAGCACCGTAGATGGCCATGATTGCGTCGCCGATGAACTTGTCTATGATGCCCTTGTGCTCTATGATGATTGCAACCATGATGTTGAAGTAAGTGTTGAGGGAGGTCACAAGCTCTTCAGCCGTGAGCCGCTCCGAGATCGAAGTGAAGCTTCGTATGTCGGAGAAGAGTATCGTCGCCTCCTGCTTTTTTCCGATCAGCAGGGACTCCCCCCTCATTTTCAGGACCTCGTCTATAATCTCTGCGGGGACGTACTTCTGAAAGATGTTCCTGACCCGCTCCTCACTGTTTTTTGCAAGCACGCTCTTGTAGGCGTACTGCTTTACCTGGTTGTAGGCCATCTCGAGGTCCTCGACCATTCTGTTGAACCAGGTCGCAAGGTAGCCTATCTCGTCGTCGTATTCCACCTTGACCCTCTTTGAAAGATCGTTGTTGGTGATGATCTCCTTCATAGTGCCAACGACGTTTTTTATCGGATCGGTGAGTTTCTTGATGAAGAAGAGAATGAGCCCGATGGCAAAGACGAGGCTGAGGCCTATGGTGTAGGCGACCTGAGTCCTTATATTGTTTGCATCCTGGAAAAAGATGTCCTCATGCTCGCTGAGGAGGAGGTACCAGTCCCACGGCTGGAAGTAGATGAAGTAGCCGACCCTGTTGATCCCCTCGAAATTGAAGTTTATGAGGCCGTTTTCTTTAGATTTAATCTCAGGAAAGAAATCGTACCCTGCTACAGAGTCCAAGGTCATCGAGGGGAATATGACCTTTCCTTCGGAATTGAAAGCCATGAAGTAGCCGGTTTCAGAGAGTCGTATCACCTCGGCGTATTCTCCGGCAGACCTCTGAGCAAGTTCCCGGTACTCACCCACGGACGCAAGCCCCGTATCAGTGAGAATGTCTTCCTGCCGGCTGCAGTATTTGTACATTTCGGCTGTTTTATAGCTAAGAAACTCCTTTGCAACCTTTGTTATGCCGTTTTTCGCAGACATGTATGAGGTAAGGCCGATGAGCACGGCTGGAAAGATCAGCAGGGGGAGAATCACGATCAATACCTTCGAACGAATTTTCATTGGCTTTCCTCTATGTCATTTATGGATCATCCGGAAAATGAGTACCTGGGGAGGGATTGCTTCGTCAGTCGCCTCCGGCGCCTTCCCCGCAATGGCAGCCCGATTTATTCTTAGGAGCGCTCATCACCGCTCCTCCTCCATTCCCTCAAAAAGTTCCAGGACATCCTCACCCTTATCCCCCTTCCTCAGAATCTCAACCCTCCCCTCGATCTTTGAAAGTTTTTTGGCGCAGATCTTCGAAAGACGCGTCCCCTCTTCAAAGAGCGTGAGGGCTTTCTCAACCTCCATGTCGCCGTTCTCAAGCTCCCTCACGATCTCCTCAAGCCTCCTCAGGGCATCCTCAAAGGTTACCGATGGTTCCATGATTTTTCCGTTTCACCTCGACTCTTCAAGAAGTTAGCTTTTAGCCCAACTCCGTTTTTTCCACCGACCTGACAGTACTGAAGATAAGCCCATTCTTAAGACGCGATCTTATATCATCTCCCAGCTCAACATCTTCGACCGAAAACACCGGTGTGTTTTCAGGCAACTTCGAAATGATGGAATAGCCTCGCGCGATGGTGCCGAGGGGGCTGAGGACATTCAGCTGCCCCACAGCCTTCTCAAATCGCCCCCTGGATTGTGCCAGGATGCCATCCATGAGACCGGTGAGCGTTCTTGTCACATCATCCAGTACCAGCTGTTTTTCGTGCATGAGCGTGCTCATTCTCTGGTACAGTGCCTCAGGTTCATAGCGGGCCAGTGCCTCGAATTTCATCTTCAGGGTTCTGTCGATGGATGCATGGAGCCTGAGGTAGAGGTCTCTGTACCATTTGACGAGCTCCTCCTTGTTCTTCACCACGAGCTCAGCAGCCGCCGAAGGGGTTGGGGCTCTCAGATCGGCAACAAAATCGCTTATTGTAAAATCTATCTCATGCCCCACCGCACTGATAACGGGAATGCCGGAATCATAGAGGGTGCGGGCAACTATCTCCTCGTTGAAGGGCCAGAGATCTTCAATTGAACCTCCACCCCTTCCAACAATGAGCACGTCAACCTCATTCCTGTCATTGGCTTTCCGTACCGCCGATGCAATGCTGTCCGCTGCACCATCACCCTGTACTATGGTCGGGTAGATGATTATTCGCACACCGCTGTGGCGTCTTGAGACAACGTTGAGGATATCCCTGATTGCCGCCCCAGTTTCCGAGGTGACAACACCGATAACATCTGGAAATGCAGGTATCTGCTTCTTATGGGAGGGATCGAAGAGCCCTTCCTTCTGCAACTTCTGCTTGAGCTGCTCGAAGGCCAGCTGCAGCGCCCCGAGCCCCTCCGGCTCAATGAAATCAACGATGATCTGGTATTCACCCCTCTTTTCAAATACGTTCATGTTCCCGTGGACAATCACCTTCAGGCCATCTTTTATCTCGAAGGGCACGTTACCCTGCGACCCCCTGAATAATACGGCTTTGAGCACGGCCTTCTCATCTTTGAGTGTGAAGTAGATGTGGCCCGAGGATGCACGCCGGTAGTTTGAAACTTCCCCCACGACCCACAGGTCGGTGCAGTTTTGCTCAAGCAGGTCCTTTATTTTTCTAGTAACCTCGGTAACTGTATAGACGTGCTTCTGTGTTTCGACCGCAATCGTTTCCATACCCTAAGAGTAAGAGATATTGCTACCAATGTCAACGGGGAAAAAGAACAGGGTCTGGCGATGAATTCATAAGGGGCGCCCTGGTCATATAGAGCTTGATAGCAGCAGGCTCTTTGGTGAGGACAGGTCTGAAAGCGTTGACGATCCCGATGTTTTAGAATAGTATATCCCCTATGAGCTGCGCTGTGGTAATAAATGCTCTTGTGCCGGACAAGCGGTGGATGGGGTTCAACAGACCGGTGAACGCTGTTCAGAAGCTTCTTGAAAAGGCATGCGGGATAGTGCCCGAGAAGGACATTTTCCTCCTGGCGGATGAGCCGGTCATGAGGGAGATGGATGAGCGATTTAGCGGATTTCAGAAGATATGCGTCGGGGACAGAAGGTCCCGTACCATTTTCAATACGCTGTACAGCTTTCTCAAGGCCTATGAGGATGCAGTTTATTTCTTCGTCGACACCCCCATCCTGGATACAGAGATTTCAAAAAGGATGCTTGAACTGCACCACAGAGAGATTGCAGAGTACACCTACGGAGAGGGATTTCCAGTGGGTTATACTCCCGAGATTGTAAATGTGAAGATTTTCCCCAGGCTCGCCTCCCTTCTTCAAGATGATGAATCTCCAATTGCAAGAGATTCCCTTTTTTCAGCGCTCTCCAGGGAGATCAATTCTTTTGACATCGAAACCTACTTTGCGCCCAGGAATCTGAAGCTGAAACGGATTGAGCTCACAACTTCGAATAAAAGAAATGCGCTTTTGACAAAGAGCATTATCGAGAAAGAGGGGGTGGACTGCAGCTATGAGCGATTCTGCTCCCTGATTGAGAAGGAGCCTTACCTGCTCAGGACTGTACCTTCCTATGTTGAGTTGGAGATCACGAACAGGGCAAACACCTGCCCTGTTTTCTCCCCGCTTCCTCACCTGAGGCGGGAGATCGGCGATATGAGGCTTGAGCACTTCAGGGATATACATGAAAAAATTGTGGATTTCGCCGAAAGCTTTTATGTTTCCTTCTCCTACCTGGGCGAGCCGCTCCTGCACCCTGATGTGAGGCGGTTTGTTGAGCTTGTCACAGCAAACATGGAGGTGCATCTCATCCTTGAGACGGACGGTGTGCTGTTCACACCCGATTTTTCCGATTGGGTCACGGAGCTGAGGGCTGAAAACTTAATTGTGCTTTTCCAGGTTGATGCATGCCGCCACCAGACCTACAGGGAGTTGAGGGGAGGGGATCTGGGGAAGGTGGAGAGGAACATACGCTACTTACTCTCAAAGGGGAACCCTAACGTATATGTCCAGATGGTGAGGATCGATAAAAACGATGACGAGCTGCTTGAGTTCTTCG
>CAZPCG010000160.1:0-5451 GCA_964584875.1 uncultured Spirochaetota bacterium | reverse complement strand
GGCACATCCCCACCCCATGACCCCATCCGCCGCCGTAGATGATGAGAAGTTGGGGCACTCCCCAGGCCGAGTACTTCATCTCGAGCCAGAAAAGGTTGCTTCTGAGGGGCCCCAGCCCCAACAGGCGTCTGGTTTCATTTTCTTTCTCAAGAACGATGGAGCCGCTGCTCCCGGATACCTTCACGCCCCGTACGTGGCCGGAAGGATTTCTTCGCAGTATGGTCACGCCCTTGATATCCCCGATAGGTTTTTGGCGGTTTATCTTCTCCTGGAGAAAGGCCACAGGGATGGATCGGAACCAGCGGAATTCTGAAACCCTGACGCTTCCGCCGATGTTGCAGTAGGTGGGCGGCAGGGATTTAATCCATTGCTCAAGCCCCGAGGGTGATGTGGGGAAGGGAACATCCGGAGGAGCGTCCAAAACGCCTGTGAGATAGTCGTAGCTCCCCCATCCCGGAAGATCATCCGATGACTGGGTGTGCCCCCCGCAGTTTGCATGGTAGAAAGGGGACGTGAGGGTTCCGTTGAAGGTGAGTATCTCACCCCGGGTTTCGTTCACTGCACGCGTCGTTCTTTCCCACTCGTTCGATGCTCCCCTGTACACCTGGCAGTGCTGGCTGTCGCACAGGTCGAATCCCTCCCCCTGGTGGGGCCGGACGTACTGCTTTCGGTGGAGTGCGTAACTTCGCGCTATCAAGGCCTGGGCTTTAAGTGCTTCCATGGGGAATGATGGGAACATCTCCGAGGGTACCACACTGTAGAGGTACTCTTCAAGGTTGACCTCGTTTATGAGGGTGAATCCCTTCGCTCCTGCCTTGACCTCGATCCTTCCCCGGTACTGCCGGTCTTCTATACCCGCCCAGGCAAACCCCCTCGCATACTCTATTTTTCTTACGATAAAAGATCCCTCCTTCAGGGGAGCACCTGTGTCCGGAGCCCGCGGCTGGATGAGAAACTGGCCTGGAAGCTTCACCTCCACTCCACCGCTCCCACCGGTGATGAACACAGCGCTGTTCCTGAACTCCAGGGTGTACTCCCTGCCGCCCGCTCCAGTAAACAGAACAGCACCATCGGTGGAGATGGTGAAGCCATCGCTTGCGGAGAAAGAGAGGGTTTTCATGGGGACGAGGTTCCCCCGGCCTGCAGTGTTCAGACCAATCCTGAGCAGTGGGATATCCCTGGGATTGGAAACCTGTACAAGCGAGGCAAAGCGCTCGAGGGTTTTTGCCGTGATGATCTCCTCCTCTTTTCGCGTAAGACGCGGCCGCACCTCGTCGAGTTTCGCAAGCACGAGGGAGTTTCCTGAATCGATGCTGAGCAGGCGGTGGAACTGTTTGAATGCCTCCTCCACGGAGTCGATGGACTGGTAGGCTTCACCCAGGAAGTACATCAGCTCGACCTGCTGGTAGTCGATCCCAAGCGCCTTCTCGTAGTAAGAAACAGCCTGCCCTGTTTCCCCTCTACGTACGGCAATATCGGCGAGGTAGTGGTAATTCCCTGGGAACTTCGGGTCTATCGATGCTGCCTTCTGGAAAATGGATTTAGCCTCATCAAACCTCTGCTGTGCATGGAGCACACGTCCCAGCCCGAACAGTGCGGCAGGCTCCTCGGGCAGGACCGAGAGGGTGCTGCGAAATATCTTTTCTGCCTCCTCGAGCATGTGGGCGTAGTAGCAGGATTCGGCAAGAGGGACCCATACGGCTCTGATCCAGGATGAGTCCATCGGGTCCCCGCCGATTCTAGAGCCCTTCAACAGCAGTATCCTGTACTGCTCGATTGCGGCGGGGTAGTCGCAGATAGAGCGGTAAAGGGCTGCAAGCTCAATGCGCGCTTCACGCTCCTGTCCAGGGTCTTTTGCTGCCTCTTCATACAGCTTGACCGCTTCGCCATACTCGCCATTCCACCACATATGGTTTGCCCGTTCTAAAGAATCGCTTGCCGGAAAAACGGGGTGTGCAGCCGCCAGGAGTGCGGTTAGCGCAATAAAAAAAGTGATAATGGTATTTGCCGGTTGTTTGAGGCTACTTTTCACACTGCAGGGTAATTTCATGGTGGCTCTACCTTGAATACAACATATTTTCTATATTTCTACAAAATTGGTGAGATTAAATTAAGTCTTTTTATCGGGCTAAGTCTAACATTTATGGCGGTAAAGTATATCCATAAAACGAAAGGCTCGTTCAATACAGTTGACACGTCGATAACACTCGTTATATCCTCTATGGATCAATGTTAAAGGCAGGGAGGGCGCAAACTATCAAAAAGAACTCAACACGCGCGGTATTCCTTGTACTGCTCCCCCTCCTTATATTCGCCCATTTCAGCCATCACCTGGTTGCTGCACTGATCACTCCTCTCCTCCCCTTCATCAGAAAGAGCTTCGCCCTCGACTACACTCAGGCAGGCGTGCTGATCTCTGCATTTAACCTTGCCTACGGAACAAGCCAGCTTCCCGGGGGGCTGCTCGGGAGCTTTATCGGATTTCGTGCGCTCATAACCATGGGTATATCGGGTGTTGCCCTTTTCGGGCTTTTTGTCGGGTTTTCACCGAACTTCACACTGATGGCGGTATTTTTGATACTTATGGGAATCATGGGAGGGGGGTACCATCCCTCTGCTTCTCCCATGATTTCAACTGCCGTCGATCAGAAGCACAGGGGCAAAACGCTCGGCATACACCAGATAGGCGGTACAGCGAGCTTCTTCCTTGCACCCCTCATAGCGGTCGGTATTGCGAGGGCTTTTGGGTGGCGCGGTTCCTTTATCTCTCTGTCCATCCCAACCTTTGTATTCGGGATTTTGTTCTACCTCCTGCTGAAACGGTGGGGGTATGGAAAGTCAGGCTCTCCGGTACACAGCGGCGTTCAGGGGGAGCAAGAAAGCGCTGAAACCTCTCTCAGGCTCCTTGTACCAGTCATACTTCTGAATGTATGCACACAGATATTCATTTTTTCTTCGGTGTCTTTCATCCCCCTTTACGTGGTGGACAATTACGGGGGCAGAGAGGAGGCTGCAGCAGCCCTGCTCTCCCTTGCACACTCTGCCGGATTGTGGGCGGGACCCCTCGGTGGGTTTTTGTCAGACCGGTTGGGGAAGATACCGGTGGTTCTTTTTACCGGTATAATTGCAGGTCCGCTGCTTTACCTCCTGAACCATGTATCCCTGGGATGGAGCATCTCTCTTTTGCTACTCTTCATCGGAATGGCTCAGTACATGGGAATGCCGGTTATCGAGGCCTACATCATCACCCACACACCCCGGCGCCAACGCTCGACCGTCCTTGGCGTCTATTATTTTGTAAGCAGGGGCGGCCCGGGATTGATCGCCCCGGTGCTCGGGTTCCTCATTGACAGGTACCGGTTCCACGCAGCCTTCTCGGTTGCAGGCATACTCATGGCGATTATTGCAGCTGGTTGCACAGCGTTGATCCTTTCAAGCAGAGCCGGAAAGAAGAAATACGATGCTGCGAGGGATTAACATGTGTGTCATGAAGGCAGGGTCAGGCGGGGAGCCAGAAGGTTTTTAATGTCAGAAGGGATGGAAAGAGATATTTTCAATGCAGGGGTTTGGACGAAAGACTGATCTTCAGAAGGAGTAGGTTGTGCATGGATCTCAGGTATCGATGCCTCATCATTGACCATGATGATACTGCTGTTAACAGCACGGCGGTGATCCACTATCCTGCCCACATTGAGGTTCTCAAAACCCTCAGACCGAATCTCAGACCGATCAGCCTCGATGAGTGGTTTCTGAAAAACTTCCATCCGGGGATAATGACCTATCTGACGGAGGAACTGTGCTTCAACGATGAAGAAATTCAGATCGAGTATGGCATATGGCGTGAGTTTACAACGAAGCGGGTCCCTCAGTTCTACCCGGGGTTCATTGAAGCTCTCCGGGAATACAGGAGAAAGGGCGGGTTCGTGGCGGTGGTCTCCCACTCCGAAAAGGATATCATTGAGAGAGACTACCGATGCTGTGGAGAAAATCGGAGCTTCCTCCCTGATATCATATTCGGGTGGGACTACGATGAGCAGAGGAGGAAGCCGAGCTCATTTCCCGTGCAGGGGATATTGAACTGCTTCAACCTGAAGGCATCTCAGGTGCTGATCATTGACGATCTGAAGCCCGGGGTCCTGATGGCCCGCGCCATGGGAGTTGACGTGGCCGCGGCGGGGTGGGGACATTCAATTCCAGGGATACGGGAATACATGGAGGAACACTGCATCGCCTTTTTTGAAAGGGTTGAGGATTTTCGCAGGTTTATCCTCGGGTAAATACGGATTATCTCTTCTTCCAGAAAATCTCTGGATTCACGATGTAGCGTGGACGGTGCCCGCTCAGCACCCTCAGCACTTCATCCATTCCCTGAACCATGTCCCTCTCAAAGCTCTCCTCGGAGTACCATGCGATATGAGGCGTTATGATGACCGATTCCATGCTGAGCAGGGGGTTATCAGCCGAGGGGGGCTCCTTCTCAAGGACGTCAAGCCCTGCCCCGCCGATCCGCCCCTCCTCGAGGGCTTTTACGAGGGCCTTCTCGTCGATTATGCTCCCACGGGCAGTGTTCACAACAACGGCATGTTCTTTCATGAGCGAGAGGGCTTTCGCATCGAGCATATGGCGGGTCTCCGGTGTTAGCGGGGCATGAATCGAGACATAGTCCGCCTCACTTAGGAGGCTTACAAGCTCATACTTTCGTTCCACTCCCGTGAGCCTGAATATGTCGTCATCGAGGTAGGGATCGTAAGCCATGACATACATTCCGAATCCCTTTGCCTTCTGCACAACAGCTCTCCCTATCCTGCCGAGACCGATGATTCCCAGCTTCCTCTCCCTGAAGTTGAAGATGGGCCTGGTGTAGTTGTATTCCCAATCAGCAGTCCGGGTACGGGGGATGATGAGCTGGAGCTTTCGGGCAACCGATACGAGGAGGGTCATTGAGTGGTTTGCCACCTCATCGGTGCAGTAAGCCGGAGTATTGCATACCGGTATACCCCTTGCTGTTGCAGCCCTGACATCGACGCAGTCGTATCCGACAGAGAGGGTGAGGATAAGCTTGCAGCTCTCCATCGCGTCAATTATCTCAGAGCTGAGCTTCCTTGCGATTACGACTACAGCGGATGCATCCCGTACCTCATTTATTAGGTCCTCATCGTTCTCGCTCCTCACCCCAACCACACTCATGCCGGCTTCTTCAGCCCTCTGGATGAAGTACTCCATGTTCTTGAACTTGAGGAACACCCTGTAGCCGGAAAAGACGATCTTCTTCATTTGCATCTAATATATCAGAAACCGGCTGCGAAAAAAATTTTTTGTAAAGTTTCGTTCAGTTACAACCCCTCTCCTTTAGAAACCGAGAGAGGAAGCGTGCGGTGTATGAGCCGTTTTTGACCCTTGCCACTGATTCCGGGGGGCCCTGTGCCACAATCTTCCCGCCCCAGTGCCCGC
>CAZPCG010000159.1:0-5459 GCA_964584875.1 uncultured Spirochaetota bacterium | reverse complement strand
ACATCGTTTTAGTACCATCTACATACGAGGCAACCTGGTAGGGGTCCTTACCTGAACGCTCTGCCGATTCTCTGACTGTATCGGGGTTTGCATCGGGCTGAAGGGGGTTGTTCTTCCCCTTGCCGATCACGACCGGCTCATAACCCAGGCATCTCACAAAATCCCACAGCTCCATCAGGCACCCTGGCTCATCGCCTGTGGAAACCGAGTAGAGGACACCTTTTTCTGCGGCAAGCTTCTTCAATACCCTCCCTACTGTTACATCGGCTTCTACGTTGATGAGCACAACATCCTTGCCGTTCTTGATTCCTGCCCAGGCCGTTTCAGCGCCAGTTGCCGGAGAAGGAGTCGCGTCAGTTACCACATCGACCTGGTCGAGCTGTGCGGCGAGGGTGTAATCGGCGGTCACAACGTATTTACCCTCCCTGATAGCATCCTCTGCCCTGCCTCTTGCGATGGTCTCAACCACACAATCAGCCCCAACGCCTGACGCCATGATGGTCCGGCGGGCTTTGGGTACATCCACGTCCGCTACAACGACAACCCTCATCCCCGGTACGTGCTTCACCTGGTTTATGAAGCCGCTTCCCATCCACCCAGCCCCGCTCATCCCGATGCGTATAGGCTTCCCCTCATTCTGGAGCTTAAACAACTCCTCGTAAAGCATTAAAACCTCCAAAGCTACAGCCTGGAAAAGTTAACTATTAATACTATAAGACAATTGGATAATCAAATAAAACGCAACCGATGAGATTCTATATCGAGAAAAGATTATAAAGGCTGTCATTGCGAGGAAGGAGTCGAAGGTGACTGACGAAGCAATCCCGTTTATAATGAAAATTACATGATCTCTCCTGAGATTGCTTTGCTTCCCTACGCTCGCAACTTCAGCTTCGATTCGCTCGCAATGGCCATGCAATTTTTCCTAATCCATCATCCCCAGGTAATCTTTTTCCGTATGATACTAAAAATTATGCTAATAGCAACCCTTTTGCCCTCTTAGCCCCTCAAAAAAACGTGCAGCATCTATCAATGTTGGAATCTTGACTTTGCCTCAATCACCTCCCTCGAGGCTCTGGCAATGTCATCTGCCGTCATGTGGTACTTTCTGAGAAGGTCATCTGGAGCCGCCGACTCAACATAGGTATCTGCCAGGCCAACGAACCTCATGGGAACGGGACAGCTTCCGGCTACAACCCTCGCCACATTACTCCCCATCCCACCAGTGAGCAGATGCTCCTCGGCGGTGACGATTGCTCCCGTCTCTCTGGCTGCCTTCAGGATCGCATCCCCGTCCATGGGACGGAGGGTATGCAGGTCAATGACACGTGCCTCAATGCCTTCAGCCAAAAGCTCTGAAGCCGCATCCAGTGCCATTGTCACCATCAGGCCGCACGCTATGATGGTGAGGTCACTGCCCTTGCGGGGGGTGCTGGCCTTCCCGATCTCAAAGGCGCTCCCCTCATCGTAGATAAACGGCATTGCAACCCTGCTTGACCTGAGGAACACCGGACCCTGGTGCTCCGCTGCCGCCTTGACCGCCCAGCGCATCGAGACGGGGTCCGATGGCACGAGCATCACGAAGGTCGGCAGCCCACCAACGAGGGCGATGTCCTCAATCCCCATCTGCGTCGGGCCGTCCTTCCCGAGCGTAATCCCCCCATGGCTCCCGACAACCTTTGCATTGATGTTTGACAGGGCTATGGCAAGGCGGATCTGGTCGTAGGCGTTGCACAGGAGGAATGAGGAGAAGCTTATGATAAAGGGTATGAACCCGCAGGCGGCAAGACCCGCCCCGATGCAGGTGAGGTTGCTCTCGGCAATGCCTATGTTGAAGAAGCGTTCGGGGAAAGCCTTTCGGACGAGCTCCGCCTTTGTTGAGTTGCCCAGATCCCCATCCAGCACAACGACCCTCTCGTTGTGACGGCACACATCGAGGAGTGCCTCGCCGAATATATCCCTCATTGGTTTTGCTTCCCTCAAGCCCGCGCGTTCACCTATCCGCATAAAATTAATCCTTTCTGAACAAGGTGTCCCTTTAAGATTGTGAAAATTGGCTTTTACTCCCATTTCATTTCTATCTCCCTTCTGGCAAGCTCTGCCTGCTCCTTCGTCAAAGCCCTGCCGTGGAAGGTATAGTCGGCTTCCACGAAGGAGACTCCCTTACCCTTCACCGTATGGGCAATAACAATAGAGGGCATCTTTTGAACCGAAATGGCCGCGGTGATCTTTTGATATAGATCAGCCATATCGTGGCCGCCGGCCTCGAAAACCTTCCATCCAAAGCTCCTCCACTTCTCACTGAGCGGCTCCAGGGCCATCTCCCGGCTTATGGGACCGGTCTCCTGGTACTTGTTGTAATCGAGGATCGCGGTGAGGGTGTCCGTCTTGAAGTGGGCAGCCGACATAGCTGCCTCCCAGACCTGCCCCTCCTCGCACTCTCCATCTCCGAGGAGAACGAAGACACGGTACTGGAGGCTTTGCAGCCTGCTTCCAAGGACATGACCTATTCCAATGGAGAGCCCCTGGCCGAGCGAACCTGTGGTTGCCTCGACTCCTGGCAGGCAGTACTGCACCGGATGCCCCTGCACGGGGCTGTCAACCTCGCGCAGCTTCCAGAGCATCTCCCTGTCAAAGTAACCTGCCCTTGTAAGAACCGCATAGAGGAGCGGGGCTGCATGCCCCTTGCTCATAATAAACCGGTCCCGCTTGGGCCAGAGCGGCTCCTCGGCCCTGTAGCGCAGGATCCCCCCAAAGTAAAGAACTGTAAGAATCTCCACAGCCGAAAAGCTGCTTGAGGGATGCCCGGAGCCTGCCCTCGTCGTCATTTCTAAGATGTCAAGCCTGAGGCCTCTTGAAATCTCCTTAAGCTTCTGCAACTCATTGCTGCCCATAGTATCTACCATGCTCAAACCCCATAACATGAAAATTCGAGTTACAAAGATGAGCAAAATAACATATAAGAATCAGACTTATACCTGCGGAAGCCCAACGCGTGTCAGGTATATGCTATCTCCTACAGCTATCCTGCCCGGTTCAAGCACCCTGCAGAACACCCCCTCGATGGGCATGATGCAGTACCCAACTTCATAGTAGATCCTGCAAGGCTTGTGGCACTCCTTCCCGATCAGCGTTACCTCAAGAACACCCTCGTTTCCGATTTGAAGCCTGTCGTTAACATGCAAACGGGTGAGGTCGAGGCCTTTAGTAACGATGTTCTCGGCAAAATCTCCGTAGGTTACCTTAACGCCCCGGGACCTCATTTTCTGTATGCTCTCATCCATCAGGAGGCTGACCTGCCTGAGCCCTCCCTCCCCATGAGCATCATCCTGCAGGCCCAGATTTTTAAGAAGAAGCCCCTCCTGAACATTTTGCTTCTTCTCACCCTTCATGCCGCTGATAGAAATTGCAGCTATCTCGCCCCTTTCCATACCGGACATCTCACCCTCCCATTCTGTGCATCCTCAGCCTGTGTGGTCCATTCTCAATGTCAAGCATATATGGCTTTTCATACACAGCCTCAGCGATTGCCCTTTTTATCTCTTCATCCGGCATGTTCTTCACGAGCATTTCTTTCAGGCTCAATCCGCCATCACCAAAAAGGCACGTCTTGAGCGTCCCATCCGGCATGAGCCTTAGACGGTTGCACCTTGAGCAGAAGGGGCTGCTCAGGGGGGAAATAAACCCTACCCTGATCGATTGACCCTCAATACCGTAGAGTTTCTCCGTGGTTGAGTAGCATTCTACATGGATAGGTATGAGCATGTAGCGTTTACTGAGGCGAGCGATTATTTCATCGCAGGGCAGGTAATTTCCCGAAGCATAGGCTGAGGTGCATGCTTGCGGCATCACCTCAATAAAGCGCACACTACAGCCGTGCTCGATCCCGAACTCGATAAAATCGGAGAATTCGGCATCATTTATACCTCGAAGGGCAACAACATTCAACTTCACCACAAGGCCTTCCTTGAGGGCATCAACTATGCCTTCCAGCACCACCTCAAGCACGTCCATCCCCGTAATCGATGCAAAGGTTTTGCGATCCAGGGAGTCGATGCTGACATTTACCCTCCTGATCCCAGCCTCTTTCAAACCCAGGGCAAACCCTGAAAGCTTAAGCCCATTGGTCGTGAGCGTCAATTCTTCAAGGCCCTTCCTATTGCCCAGTGAGCGGATGAGGAAAAGGATGTTACTGCGGATGAGCGGCTCACCACCGGTTATCCTGATTTTCCGTATTCCAAGCTCTATGAAAAGGTCAGAAAGCCTCAGCAGTTCTTCGTAGCTCAGTACCCGCCGGTAGGGTAAAAATGTAACATCCTGCGGCATGCAGTACCTGCATCGCAGGTTGCAGCGGTCTGTTACCGACATCCGGAGATACTCAACCTTCCTCCCGAACCGGTCCTTCACAGCCCCCGAATTACTTACTCTCTGTGCGCCCACAGTCTTTCACCTCTCCGCGGATCAGCTCAACTGCGTGGGTAAGGACGGGAAGCACGACGTCAAAGCTCTCACAGGCGGCCTTCTCACTTCCCGGCATGTTGACGATGAGGGTGCGGCCGCGCACCCCTGCTACACCCCTGGAGAGCATTGACCTGGGTGTTTTTTCAGAGCCTCTCATCCTGATCATCTCCGAGATTCCGCAAGCCTTCCTCTCGAGCACTGACTCCGTCGCTTCGGGTGTCACATCGGAGGGCGAAAGCCCTGTCCCTCCAAGGGTAAACACAACATCGGGTGCAAGCTCATCGCATATCTTCAAAAGCTTTTCCCTGATCCTGGCCTCCTCGTCGCCAACAACGCTGTAGTCGACAACCTCTCCGATCGTTTCCTCAATTCGCCTGCAGAGAACAGGCCCGCTCGTGTCCTCCCTCTCTCCCCTGCTTGCCCGGGTGCTCACCGTTAGCACGGCTGCCCTTATTGCCTTTTCCACGATCCGCTTTTGCCTCCCCGCTTCTCAAGGAGCTTTATCTCCGCAATTATCATCTCACTGTCTACCGACTTGCACATATCATACACGGTCAGCGCTGCCTGTGCAACCGCCTCAAGCGCCTCCATTTCGGCCCCTGTCTTTGCTGTTACCCTGACCGTCGAAACGATGTCCAGAACACCCCTCCTTGCATCGGATTGAAAGCTAATGTCTATGTACTCCGGCATGAGGGGATGGCAGAGGGGTATGAGCTCTCCTGTTTTCTTTGCCGCGGCAATGCCAGCTATCTTTGCAACGGTGAACACATCCCCTTTCTTTATCCTGCCCTCCGTTATCTCAACGAGGGTCGAAGGCTTCATCTCTATCCTGCAGTACGCCCTTGCCGCACGCAGGGTGATCCCCTTGCTGCTCACATCAACCATGCGGGCGCTGCCATCATCAGCAATATGGGTCATCCCCTTCTCGCTATCCATGTGAAATCTCTCACAACCCTATCTATCACGCGCTTGACTTCTGTACGGTCAGCACAATCTGC
>CAZPCG010000158.1:0-5472 GCA_964584875.1 uncultured Spirochaetota bacterium | reverse complement strand
GAGAGGGTTTGAACCAGAGAGGTTGACTGCTGAGATCGACAGGATTTTCAGGCAGATCGAGACACTCAATATTGAAAGGCTGGGCCCGAGGGTGAAACCCCCAAAAGGCTACTGAGATTTCGTACATATGTCCACAAGTTAAAAATATCACTTCTGATTTTTAAAGACTCGCAGTGAGTAAATCTTGAATGTTGCTCCCCTGGATTTAAACCCAACTCTATGAATTGCTCTATGCCTATTGCGCACCAGATCTAACCACCCATTCTACGACCTGGCGGACACCGCTCATTCAAGGATTTTCTTGCATAACTGTCATGAACTCTGTATATTAGTTTATGAGGTGTTACTATGGGAATACCGCTGTGGTTATTGCTCCTGTGGAGCCTCACAATTATCAATATAATTTTGCCCGATCCAATTCCCTTCATTGACGAAATCGTTCTATTTTTACTTAGCCTTGGACTGCTTGTTCGATTTCTGCTAAGAAGAAATACATACCAGAACATGTACCAGCAGTACCAGCAGCAATCTCAATCCGGTAAAACTTCCTATCAGACGGGAGCGGGTGGGGGCAGGCAGAGCTCAAGCTCCTTCTATAACCGCTTCCGAAACTGGGGGGCAGGCTTCCAGCAGCCAGGGGGCCCTTCGATTGGGAAAGACCCTCATGACATTCTGGGGATCAAGCGCGGGGCTTCGATGGATGAAATAAAGAAGGCGTACAGGGAGAAACTGAAAAAGTTCCATCCCGATGTTGTGGAGAACCTAAAGCTCGGGCCTGAATACAAGGAGATGTTCGAGGAAAAAACTCAGGAGATTCAGAAGGCGTACGAGCTTTTGGGAGGGAAGTAGTGCCCCTCTCACATCTTGACTGCTTTTTCCTTGAATAACTCCTGATTCATTATTATACTAATTGTTCGCCTCTGGAATGTTATTTAAAGTTACTTCTAGGCAAAGTGCGGCCGTCGTATAGTGGCAATACCTCAGCCTTCCAAGCTGATGATGTGGGTTCGATTCCCATCGGCCGCTTTTTTCTTTTTCTTTGATTAATTAAGATTTCATAAAGCCAAATTCTTGTATTTTGTACCAGAATTTGTGTACTCAATTTTGCATCTTCCCTTATTCCCTCCCTTGAGGGAGCCTGAAGAGAAGAAAAAACAAAAATAGATTTAAAGTATACGTATAATGACAAGAGGGAAAATACATGCAGAAGAAACTCACCATTACAATAGATGAAGAAGTGTATGCAGGACTTCACAAGATAATTGGCCCTCGGAAGATCAGCAAGTTTGTTGAAGACTTAGTTCGCCCGCATGTCTTAAAGTACAAACTGGAATCTGCATATGCCGAAATGGCAAAAGACGCAGAGCGCGAAATGGAAGCATTTGAATGGTTAGAGGGTACATTAGAGGAAATCATGAATGAAGCGAGGTGAGGTATGGTGGGTAAATTTTGAATCTTCTCTCCGAGGAGAAATCCGCAAGAAACGCCCTGCCGTTATTATCAGCAATGACGCCTCGAATAAGTATTTAAACAGAGTAAAGGTAGTATCTCTGAAAAATACGATCTTGCATTCCGGCCATTGGCGTCCACGGTATCTCTGGATGTTGCTGACACAATTCAAAGGACAGTCGTTTGACTGCTTCACCAATCACAATCAACTGATAAAGTACAGCTGACTGGGTCTTGAAATCTTCAAGGAATTGTTCCTTCTGCAGGCCCTGCATAAAAGTCAGAACTGCACGCGCGGCTTTTGCAATATCCAACAAAGTACCTTCATCTCGTTCCATAAGCCACCTTGTGCTCAGGAAAGATTACAGAAGCCGTGCTTAAGATTTCCTTGCGACGTACCCAATTCTGACTTTTTTCAACAGCGCGTTTCGTTACCAAGTCAACATCACGCTGAAGGAGGGCTTGAAGTTCCTGCGACCGAGCTCAGCGGCCGCAAGGGGCTCCAGCCCCGCAGCGGTCCGCTGGAGCGACTTGTTATGCGACAGTCAAAGGCTTGATTCGCTTGACCTCCAGACCGATCTCCTGTGCTGCATCCCACAAATCTACCGCACGCTGGGCGTTCAGCCAGAACTCGGGAGAGTTGCCAAACAAACGCGAGAGCCTAAGCGCCATCTCAGGGCTTACCGACCGGCGCTCACGAAGCAATTCATTAACGGTCTGGCGTGAAACGCCCAGCGCCTGAGCGAAACCCGAAACCGTGAGCCCGTAGTCGGGAAGGAAATCCTCCCGAAGCATCTCGCCCGGATGGATAGGGCGCAACTTCTTATTCCTTGTGTTCGGAATGCCCATTGTTCACCTCACTTCAGTGATAATCCGTAACTTCGACATCATAAGCATCACCGGCAACGAACCGGAAGCAAATGCGCCATTGGTTGTTGATGGCGATCGCGTGCTGTCCTTCTCTGTCTCCCCCGAGTTTATGGAGTCGATTTCCCGGAGGAACCCGAAGGTCATCCAGGCTCACCGCTAAGTCGATGTACTCGAGCTTTCTCCTCGCCCTCCGCAGTACATCTGGTGGCAATTGCTTGGACCGACCGGTCTCGAACAATTCCTGAGTGTGCCTGTCTGCGAAACACTTGATCACGCATTAAGTGTAATCAATCACGTGACAGTTGTCAAGCCTTCGGCAGCGCCGCATAACTAAGGAGTGTACTGCAAATATGAAATATAATACCCTAAAACACTTCATTATTGCAGTCTATACATCCAAAAAAGAATATTATACGTCAAAAATGCAATATATTAAACTTTATTACCCCTAATTTACTCGTATATTACTTTTTTTCTTACAAAAATATAATTACCATTGAAACAAAAACTGCAACATGGGGTTGCTGAGGTTCAGTCATTTCTGAACTATTTAGCCATAGAGTTTCATGTAGCTGCTTCCACCAACCCTGCAGGGCAAGAGTTATCAAAAAGTTCAGGGCGGGCAGTTCATGCATTGCCACGATGGGTTATACTCATTGTGATGCTGACACTTCCTCGTCCATGGGCTGGACGACTTTTATCCTGCTATAGAAATCGCGGGCTAAGGCGAGCAGAATTTCAGGCTGGTTTTTGGAGGGATCATCGAGTATTGCCTCCAGAAGATGGTTCAGAATCTTGCCGACCACAGGACCTGGTTTCAGGTTGAATGCATTCATGATATCATAGCCATTGACGGCTAGATCCCTCACCGTAATTGCATTCGCCTCTTTTAGAACCTTTTCTATTCTATGCATGAGATTTTGAACCGATCTGGATTCACCTGATTTCAGGCCGTTCCCGATTCTATCAGCCCTCCGAAGCTCAAAAAGGGCATCGAGGCTTTCGAGCCCTACCTTGCGAATGAATCTCCGAACAGCCCCATCAGTCCACTGTCTGGTGTAGTGGAACATATGGCATCTGATGAGATGGTCAACTGTTTTTATGTCCTGGTTGCTGAACTTCAGCCGCCTCATGATCCTCCTTGCTATGGCCGCGCCGATGATTTCATGGTTGTAAAAAACAGGTTTTTTCGTCCCGCCACCTTTACCCTCGATTTCGCGTTTTGCGTAGTATTTTCCTATATCGTGGAGGAGAGCTGCAAGGCGGATACCGTAGTTGTCCTGCCGCGCGGCATCGCAGGTGTAGAGGTTATGGAAATATATGTCGAAACGGTGGTACTTGTTCTGGTTGATCCCGAATCCGGTCAAAAGCTCCGGAATGAACACGCCAAGCAGTCCGCAATTCCTCATTAATTCAATGCCTGTGGACGGCTTTGGGGACTGCAGTATCTTGATGAACTCATCCCTGATGCGCTCTGCTGAAACCTTTGATGCGCTTTCAAGGCATTGAGATATCGCCCCCAGGGTTTTCTCCTCAACGCTGAAGCCGAGCTGTGCTGCAAAACGGCATGCCCTGTATGGTCTGAGGCCATCTTCAGTGAAGCGCTCGACCGGGTCGCCAACCGTGCGGATTACCTTCCTTTCAAGATCCATCCTACCGCCAAATGGGTCAATGAGCTCGTCTGCAACAGGGTTGTATGCTATTGCGTTGATGGTAAAGTCCCTCCTTGAAAGATCTTCAAGTATGGTTTCAGCATAGGTGACGGAATCCGGCCTCCTTGCATCGGAGTACTTTCCATCGCTGCGGAAGGTTGTGACCTCTACGCTGTCTGCCCCGGAGAGAACTGTCACGGTACCATGCTTAATTCCAGTGGGCACGGTTCTCCTGAAAATTTCCCTTACACGGTCAGGGGTTGCATTGGTTGCTATGTCATAGTCGTATGCCGGTTTACCGAGGAGAAGATCGCGTATGGAACCCCCCACTACCCAGGCTTCATAATCCTGCCTGTGCAGTTCCTTCGCTATTCTAAGAACGTATCCTGGTATTTTCATGCTATTTGAAAAGTAAAGGAATTGATATTTCAGGTCAATTGAAAACCGGGTTGAACTAACGCCCCATATGAACTTTGAGCCCGTATCGTTAAACAAAGCCGGCTGATTCGGGACGGAGCCTGCGGATAAAAAAAAGCAGCCCTCCTACCCGAGAGCTGCTTTCCCTTTGTATGGCGCTTTTACCGCAAAAGCTGGAGAACTGATTGAGGGGTTGTGTTTGCCTGGGCGAGCATTGCGGTTCCTGACTGCATGAGTATCTGGTTCTTCACGAAGTTTACCATCTGCTCGGCCATGTCGGTGTCCCGAATCCTGGATTCTGCAGCTTGCAGGTTTTCATAGCCGGTCATGAGTCCTTTTGCTGCGTACTCCAACCGGTTCTGGTATGCGCCGAGGTCTGAGCGCTGCTTGGATACTTTCATGAGCGCCTGATCGATTGCACCGATTGCCCTGTTGGCTTTTGCCGGTGTGCTGATGCTGATGAAGGTCGCGGCATGAGCTGGATCCACGGGGTTTTTGAGGCCGAGCCCCTGGGTTGACATCGTGCCGATGTAGATCCTCTCCCTCTGGTCCATGTTGGCGCCGAGGTGAATCCACATGCTGGCCGTGATCGTGTTCTCCCCTGTAGCCCGTGCGAATCGGCCGGTGAGGATGTTCATCCCGTTGAACTGTGCATGCGAGGCGATGCGGTCGATCTCATCGATCATCTGCGACACTTCAACCTGGATCATCACTCTGTCTTCATCCGAGTAGAGCCCGTTGGATGCCTGAATGGAAAGTTCCCTCAGTCTCTGAAGGATATCCTGCGTTTCCTGCAGATAACCCTCGGTAGTCTGGATGAAGGAGATGCCGTCTTCGACGTTGAGCTCAGCCCTTCTCAAGCCTCGTATCTGTGAGCGCATCTTTTCGGATACGGCAAGACCCGAGGCATCGTCACCGGCCCTGTTTATCCTCATTCCTGAGGACAGTTTCTCGATGTCCTTCTGCACTTCCCAGCCGGTGAACTTGAGCTGTCGGTTGGCAAAGATCGCGGGTAGGTTGTGATTAATAACCATTGTCTCCTCCTTGATTATGGTTGTTTTGGACCCTCCCTGTTCCTAAATAC
>CAZPCG010000157.1:0-5524 GCA_964584875.1 uncultured Spirochaetota bacterium | reverse complement strand
CCTTCCTCCGAGCTGCATATTGTTTCCACAACTAGCCGTTCCATGTTGAAGTAGGACTTTTCATCCATCTGCCGAACCCTGTCATCGTAAGCACAGAATCTTTTAAAAAGCTCATCGAAGTTTTTAAACTGTCCAAATTCTCCACTTTCCCACATATGATAGAGAGTCATAAGGTCCCGCAATTTGGCTTCCTCCCACGCCCTTTCCATCGCATCATCGAATACCTTCTCGATTACCTTTTCTTCCCTCTCATCCATTTTCCACCCCCACACTACATTAGTGGATTCTTTCATTCAAATCAAGAAAAATTATTCTGTGCATTTCAGAGTAGTTGTCTGTTCCCTATGTACACCCTCTCCAGGTGTTTGCACGCCGCATCGTAGCATTCATAAACCTGTTCCCTCGGAGTAATTGGAAGGTCATCGAGATACCAATCGGGGTGGAACACCAAGAGTGAGTAAGGAATGCAGGGGTTGATGCTGGCGATGAACGATGCAATAGCTTCAACCTCCTGCCTGTCAACGTAGTACGGGACGAGCAGGGTTGTCGCCGTAATAATATCATCTTCGGGAAACATCTCAGCAAGGAGTTTGAAATTTCGCAGCGTTCTTGCATTGTCGATGCCACAGAGTGCATGATGCAGCTTTGGATGAAAAGCCTTCAGGTCGAATTTGACAGTTCCTCCTGACTTCTTTGATAGCTCCGCTGCCCTTTTCACAGGATTCAGTCCGCCGCTACCATTCCATTCCCAGCAGATGTGCTTCTCGCCGCGGCCCTCTTGAAAAATTCGCTCGGCTGAATGCAGCGCAAAGGAGATCTGCGGTTCGGGAGATCCCCCGAAGAAGCACACGCATCGCACCTTGCTCTCAAGCGCTTTGCCCACAAGCTCTTCCTCGGTAATGGTAGAAGCTCGATCCAGAAATTTGTGCTCCATGTTCTGGCAATAGAAGCAGTCGAAGCTGCAACCGTAGAAGAAGAATGCGAGGTTATAGCCACTCTCACCTGAACCCCTGCAGAACCATGCAGCACAGCAGTTGGTTGGAAGGGCATCGAGATACATATGAGCAAGGGCAGAACCCTCCCCTGCTTTTTCAACGAGATGTCCTTCCTCATTTCGTCGAAGCCCGCAGTAGCCCGATTCACCTGGACCCATAACACATTCATTTACACAAATACGGCAGGGCAGACCTCCACTACTTTTCGGGGGTCTGGGGGTTAGTCCCAATTTCTTCCTGAGACGGGCATGTAATTCCAAAAGCCTCCCGGTATCAGGGTAATGGCGGATGCAGTCCGTACACAGCGCGAGAGAGGCTGCGGCCGGTTTCTGTGTACACTGAAGGCAGGAGATCATTCCGCTAAACCCTGTTAAAATCGATGATGGACAGAAAATTTGATCCTGTAAAACACTTCCCCCACGTTGATCAGGTCCTCGAAGGAATTTAATGACTTCATTTTGATATCGAATTTCATGCGGAAGTTATCGTAATAGGAAAGCTCCTTCATCCGCTCCTCGATTCCGGACAATCCTTCCCCGGACAATAGTTTCCTTGAAAAAACGCTTTGGACTACGGCAATTAAGAAGATAGAAGGGCTATACCGTTCGGGTTCGGTATATTTAAAAGTAATAGCTGTGTAGAGTCTCTGGATTTCTTCCCCCCTGTACTGCAGCTCCACCTCATCTGCAAGGGGAATTAATGAAAAAGGCAACCCAGGGAAAGTTTTATCTGCATACATGGGCGAGCGTGTTCCTGCCGGGCCAGGGCCTGCGGACGAAAAAAAGAGAAGTATCATCATCAAACCGAAAAGTGTAATTTTTCCGGGCATGTACACTCCCTCTTTAACTATATGGTACTGCATCCCCGGCTTTTTTCAAACCGTAATTCTGAAACCCCATAACCTGTTTTTTTGACCCGTATTTGATTTTTCAGAATTCTGTGATATCCTTGAAATTGCTGGCATACATAAATCACGCAAGAAGAGGATTTATAATGAAAAACGTACTCATCGTGGACGGAGATAGAGATCTGAGGCACCGCATTTCAAGATCCCTCAGGCGCAGCGGCTACCGGATCACCGCAGCGGCTGATTTCACCACAGCGAACAAAATAATCACAAGTCAACTGTTCGACGTCATCATCAGTGACACGAGGATTCAGGGTGGTAACCTATCCGATTTGATTATTGCAGGGAGAATGAACAAAAATACAATGATGATCGTTGCTGCTGCAGAAGATAGTGTCGAGAGGGCTGTACAGGCGGTGCGGGAGGGAGCCGTTGATATCATAAAAAAGCCCTTCAGTTCCTCTGAACTTGAAGTGAAGGTTCAAAAGGCAATCGAGCTGAAACGGCTCAGGCAGGAAGCTGACTGTTTGCGGGGCGAGAGGAACATCATCTACAGGGCAGAAAACTTCATTGGAGAAAGCCCTGTGATCAAGCGGGTGTTTGAGATTGTGGAAAAGGTGGCAAAAAGTAACTTCTCGGTGCTGCTCACCGGAGAGGCAGGAACCGGAAAGGAGCTCATAGCTGGTGCTATCCACTACAACAGCCTGAGACCAGGGGGAGCCTTTGTAAAGGTAAACTGCGCTGCGCTTTCCGAACAGCTCCTTGAGAGGGAGCTTTTCGGGTATAAGGAAGGCGCTTTCAGCGGCGCAGACCAGCAGCGCATAGGGCGGTTCGAGCAGGCTGATGGAGGCACCATCTTCCTCGATGAAATCGGGGAGATTGGTCTTGCCACCCAGGCGAAGCTGCTCAGGCTGTTAGAAGAAAGGGAGTTTCAGAGGGTTGGAAACGGCTCAAAAATCAGGGTGGACGTGCGCATCCTGTCAGCGACCAATAAAGACCTTATGCATGAGATAGAAGAGGGAAGGTTCAGGGCAGACCTCTTCTACCGGTTGAGCGTTGTAACCATCAACATTGCGCCCCTGCGTGAAAGACGGGGAGATATTCTTCTTCTCACCTACTTTTTCCTCAGGAAGTTCTGCGGTGATATGAAAAAGAAGATCACTGAGATACATCCCCTGGCACTAAAGCATCTTACCGAATACTCCTGGCCAGGGAACATACGTGAGCTGGAAAATACCATCGAGCGCGCAGTGATCATGGCAAAGGGCGATACAATCAAGCCTGAGGATCTTAGCCTCCCCTTTAATCGGGAATGGTTTGAGGGGAACTATGATCACATACCAATCCCCCTCGGGGGGATCCATCTTGAGAAGGTCGAAAAGGCCCTTGTTGTAAAAGCGCTCAAAATGTGCGATTGGACGAAGGAGGATGCCTCAAAGCTCCTGGGCATCACAAAGAAAATTCTGGAACATAAAATCAAACGATTCGGCATCACCCATCCGAGCTGGTAGTGGTTGCAAATGTATAAATATGGTACAATGGGGTGTGAAATAGCGCACCGGATTGATCGTTTGATCTGGAGTCGATGAAAGATAGTAAAAGGAGGTAATTTATGGCGGTACAAAAACTAAAAAAATTCCTGGATGATAACAAGGTTAAGTACGTGAGCATCAAGCACTCCCTGGCCTATACTGCCCAGGAGATAGCAGCTTCGACCCACATAAGCGGAAAAGAGATGGCAAAAACCGTAATCGTGAAGGTAGATGGCAAAATGGCTATGGCAGTCTTACCGGCAAACTACAAGGTTAACCTGAAGCTGCTGAAGCAGGCTGCGGGAGTGAAAAAGATTGAGCTCGCGACCGAGCAGGAGTTCATCGACCTTTTCCCGGGGTGTGATCTCGGGGCAATGCCCCCCTTCGGTAATTTATACAACATGGATGTTTACGTTGACAGGAAGCTAACAGAGGACGAGGAGATCGCCTTTAATGCAGGGTCTCACACCGAGATCATCAAGCTGGCTTACAGGGATTTTGAACGGCTGGCGAAACCGAAGATAGTTCAACTATCAGCCTGATCTCACCCCTTGCGACATGACCTTATTTAAAAAAGAACACAGCGATGTTAACCACAGGCATCATAAAAGACCCTGTATTCCTTGAGCACAGGCCATCACCGTACCATCCCGAGAGTCCACAGAGGCTTGAGGTGTTGTACCGCATGCTTGAGGAAGAGAAAATGAAAGGGATATTCGAGGAGTTGCCACCCCGACAGGCAGGCAGAGAAGAAATTGAGCTCATCCACACCCCTTCCTACTTTGACCTCGTTGCTTCAACTGCAGGCCGCCCCTTCACCTACCTCGATCCGGACACGCATACATCTGAGGGATCTTTCACCGCCGCCCTCTACGCTGCAGGCGCGATTCTCTCTGGAATTGACCTGCTTGTGAATAAAAGCTTCAACCACATCTTTGCACTCATCCGGCCGCCCGGTCACCATGCTGAAGCCGATATGGCAAGGGGATTTTGCCTCTTCAACAACATTGCAATCGGTGCAATGTATGCCATTGAAAAACATTCAATTGAAAGGATATTGATCGTTGACTGGGACATCCATCACGGTAACGGCACACAGCACTCATTCTACACTGATCCGAGAGCTCTCTACTTCTCAACCCACCAGTACCCCCATTACCCGGGAACAGGGAACTTTACGGAGGTTGGACAGGACAGGGGTAGAGGATTCACAATAAATGTGCCCCTCCAGGCTGGAAATGGTGATAGGGATTACTATAAAGTTTATAAAAAAATCCTTGAACCTGTTGCCGACCTGTACAGGCCCCAGATTGTCCTTGTGTCTGCGGGCTTTGATACATACTACAGGGATCCCCTTGGAGGTATGCAGGTAACCCCTGAGGGTTACAGGGCACTGACTCAAATCGTTCAGTCCATTGCCGGAAAGCACGCGGAGGGCAGGCTTCTTCTCGCCCTTGAGGGAGGGTACCATCTATCAGGCCTGTGTGAGAGCGTCAGGGCTGTCATACATCAGCTTGCCGGCCAGAATATCTCCTCTGATCCTCTCGATGGTGGCGATGATTCAGACCTCAGATCGGCCAGTGCCATTGAGAGGACGATATCGGTGCAGAGGGAATTCTGGCCCTGTTTCTGAGATGAGGATCAGCTATTCATGCATGACTTCAGTGGGCTTCATTTTTAAAGCTAGAGTATCATATACCATCTTGATGATTGCAAGAGTAACGAGTAAAATATAGTATCATGCATCCACTCATTGACCCTGATCTTCAGAAAAAGGCTGTGCTCTACGAGAAGAAAAAAGATCTTCTCAACTATATCGAGATCAGCATATCCGGGGTTTACCTCTTTTTCTTTTACATTTCAGGTTTTTCATCCCGGGCTGCGGCCCTTGCGGCGCGCTTCTCAATGCCCATCTCGATAATGGTCTATTCGCTCTTTTTCATACCGCTTTTCATCATGCTCTTACCGATTTCGTACAGGAGAGACTACGTTGTTGAAAAGAGGTTCGGGTTGTCATCCCAGAGTAGAGCATCCTGGTTATCGGACCATATGAAAGGGCTTATGCTCGGTGTTATCCTGGGCTATCCCCTGCTTTTGCTGCTTTTCTTCTTTTTCACCATCTCACCCCGGTACTGGTGGGTTTTAGGAGT
>CAZPCG010000156.1:0-5548 GCA_964584875.1 uncultured Spirochaetota bacterium | reverse complement strand
GGTTCCCCCTGTACATTATCGACGGGTACAACGTCGTTTTCAACGGCAGTTTATTCCCGGGGAGGGGATCAGGGAGGGGTGAGCTCGATTCCCTCGATTCCATTGAAGGGATGAGGAACCATTTTTTGGCATTGCTTTCATCCTATGCGGCGAGAAAGAAGGTCAGTATGACCGTTGTGTGGGACGGCGGATACGGTATGGGAGGTGGAAGGCACCTGACACGGGGCGGCGTCAGGAGCATATACACCCATACCGGCCTGAGCGCCGATGAAAGGATAATAAGGATGGTCGAGCAGGAAAGCAACAGGAGAAGGATAACGGTGGTTTCTGACGACCGGAGGCATATCACCGGCATTGTGAGGAACCTTGGAGCACAGTCCATGGGTGTGCGCAAATTTCTCCTCCTCATCGGGATTCCTCACCGCAGGGGTAAAAAAAGCCGCGAAGGGTATGATGCCTCCAGGGAGGCTGAAATCTCTGCCGTCAAGGGCAGGGCTGATGATCTTTCAGTTGATGAATGGCTGAAGTTATTTGATTCACGTAAATAGTATAAAAAAGTAATTAATACAAATACAATAAATAAAATGACATGTAAAAATAAGAAATGCTTTAACATCAATTAACGGGGCGATGAGAGAATGCGAGATGATCTTTCTGTTCGGGGGACGCGTGATTACTATCCTGAGCTGTACTGGCAGGTCGATCACATCTTTACGGTGTGGCGAAAAACGGCCATTTCCTACGGCTTCGAGGAGTTTGAAGGTCCCATTCTTGAAACCCTCGAGCTGTACAGGATCAAGTCCGGTGATGAAATAGTGAACCAGCTTTACAACTTCACCGATAAGGGCGGACGCGAGCTCGCCCTGAGGCCCGAGCTTACGCCAACTGTGGCCAGGATGGTTGCGAAGATTCAAAACGAGGTCGCAAAGCCAATCAAATGGTTCTCAATACCTCGCTGCATGCGCTACGAGAAGCCGCAGAAGGGGCGTTTGAGGGAGTTCTTCCAGTTCAATGTGGACATCATCGGGGAGAGCTCCTTAAATGCCGACCTGGAGGTGATCGCGGTAGCGGTTGATTCGCTGATCAACCTGGGGCTTGGCGCGGAGGATTTTGTTGTGAAGATCAACAACAGGGATTTCGTATCCCGGTACTTCGAGCTCCTCTCTATCGATGAGGTAAAGGAGAAGGCTTTATACAAAATCATAGATAATGCCCGTAAGGTGAGCAGGGAAGCGACACTTGAGGCGCTGGAAGAGCTTTCGCTTGCCTCAGGGCAGAGGGGGAGAGTTGATGCGTACCTTGCCCTGAGGGAAGCAGGCGATCTCCGTAATCTAAAGGAGGAGAATGGCGGGAAGGAATCGCTCCTCAGCCTTTTCCAGCTCCTTGAGGCTTCGGGGATAGGGCCGTACTGTGAATTCGACCCCACCATCGTTCGCGGGCTCGATTACTACACGGGAATAGTTTTTGAGATATTCGACAGGAGCGAGAGCATGAGGGCAATATGCGGTGGTGGGCGGTATAACCACCTCCTGAGGGAATTTTCTGGAATAGATGTTCCAGCCTGCGGGTTTGGCATGGGCGATGTTGTGCTGGGCCAGATCCTCGCCTCAAAGGGCCTGTTTCCTCCCTACAGGAAGAGGATCGATTACTACCTTGTTCGGGTAAGCGAAAAGGAGCTTCCGCTGCTCCTCAGGGTTGCCCGTTCTCTGCGACGGAGCGGATATGCGGTCGAGTTTTCCTACAATTCATCATCGCTGAAGAAACAGATGGCCAGGGCCTCACGGTTTGGTGCGAAGAAGGCGCTTATATTCGGCGAAGATGAGATTGCAAAGAGCAAGCTTGTGGAGAAAGACCTTGCAACGGGTGAGGAGGTGCTAGTGGATATACCATCCGACAGGGGTCGTGGAGGATGATCGGTACAGTTACATGTAACCTCTCGGGGGAAGGGTAATGCCCGATCAGCGAAAGATTGTCTGGATTGTATCGGGCCCCTCATCTTTACAATGCAGAAGTTCCTTCAGAAGGTTCCTCTTGAGCAACCAGGTCTGAGCTACCAGATGAACAGGGATTACTACCGGATGGTCGATGCTGTTGACTTTACCATCAGGCACGATGATGGACTGTCCCCCGATACCATTGAATGCGCTGACATAATCCTGATCGGACCCTCTCGGGTCGGGAAAACACCGCTTGCGGTGTACCTGGCATACATGGGATGGAAGGTCGCAAACGTCCCGATCCTCACAAACCAGAATCCGCCTGAGGTATTGGGGAAGGTACCCTATAAGGTTTTCTGCCTCATACTCGATCCGGTGCAGCTCCAGCGACGGAGAATCGAGAGGATAAAGAGACTGGGCGATCCGGATATCCGAGGCTACACCGAGCTTGCAAGCATCAACAAGGAGATAGCATTCTGCAGAGAAATCTCTGAAGACGGGAAAAAATGGCCCCTCATCGATATGAGCTACCGTCCCGTGGAGGACATTGCAAAGGAGATTATAAGCGGTTTGCCCAATGCTTGAATTCCTTTTGCGAGGACAGCAAAGGAGATGGTGAAGGCGTCGCCCCTTATCCGCTTCAGGCAGAGTTCCAGCTCCAGGTATTGTTATACTGACATCGGGACACTGTCGGATTGGAGCGCGACTGGAGGGCACTCAGAGCTTTGATGCAAGAACAGGGATGGCCCTGCAGGCATTTTCGCAGTATATCTTCCGCAGCACATCATCGGGTAGGCTGAGCCCGTATATTCCCCATCTGCTGTTTCCGAAAACTCCCACGTAATCGGGGTAGTCGAAATACTCGTCACGTGTCTCCAGGAAGCGGAAGTAGGTGCGATATATTTCTGCCCTTACCGGCATATCTGTTCCGAAGAGCACGCGATCTGCGTACTGTATGAGGAAGTCCCTCGCAGAGTAGGGCTGCCTCCCTAGCTCGTCGATGCGGGCCGAGATATCGATCCATACATTTGGATGTCTGTCAAGGAATGAGGCCACATAGGAGAGGTTTTCTGGATAGTTAGCAACATGTGCGCAGATGAAGGTCGTCCCTTTATGGTGGGAGATTAGCCTGTCCCTCTGCTCTAAAAGCTCCAGCTTTGAATAATGTGAGCCGTGAAAGCTCCAGGAGGGTGCCTTGAGGAGTGTAAGGTAGTGCTCGTTCTGCCCGTCCACAGGCAGGAAGAAGGCGGCAGGGTCTGAGGTGTGGATGAGCACGGGGATTCCAAGCTCACCTGCCTTTGCCCAGATAGGGTCGAGCCTGGGATCGTCCACGGGGATGACATCATCCTGAAAGTCCCTGTAGCGTAAGCCCAGCTCTTTTGTTACCTTCAGGCCACAGGCACCCTTCCTTACGTCCTCTTCGAGGTGCTGCACAGCTTTTTTTGCGAAGTTCCGATCCTTTATTAGCACACCGTCCTGGCAGGTAGCAAAATCACTCATGGTGAAGCAGGCAAACCGCACCGGGTACCTGGAGACGTAGCGGTCTATAAAATACCCGATGTCACGGTGTGTATAGGTGTATCCCGATTCAACGAAGCTGAAGCTCGTATTCCCGGTAACGTTGATGAACATCCGCACCCCTATCTCATCCATTCTTCCTATCATCTCCTCAGGACCGACATCCTCAAAGAGATGGTTATGTGCGTCTACCACCGGATGTCTGGCCCTGGCTGGTATGTGCTCCTGCTGCACAAGCATTATACGTGGATAGAACGTTTTAACCGGAACTCTCCCCGATGATTTCTCCATAAAACATTTCCTTATGATATTGTATAAAAAATTTAACAGCCTGTCTCATAACCTGGATTCTGAGTGTTAATTATCACGGTGCTTTTTGATAATTGCGTTGACCCTGCTTTTAAACTCATCTATTTGTTTACCGCCCTCAAGCACTCCAATCTCAACCTCCATCTCCTTCACCTCTCCGGGCTCGATGAATGGCAGCCTTCCTTTCTTTCTCAGATCTGCCCTGTTTAGGATTTTTGTGTTTACCGGTTCAATCCCGAGCACGTAATCACCCTCACCGAGCATCTTCCATTCGCTGAGATATGGAAGGGAGGAGGTGTTAAACCTCAGGTAGAGGCCAAGACCCATCCCAAGCTCTTTGTTGATGAGCCCTGCAAGAGCGTACCCATCATCATCGCAGGCCATTGAGTGGAGAAAATCCTGCCCTTCAAAGCCATGCACCGGGTCGCTGAAGCGATGCAGGTCCTTCATTCCTGTCCTTGCAACCTCGGTATAGGGCTCAACGCTTACCGAGGTGAGGATGAGCTCGCTCGTTCTGTCCAGCAGTGGAAAACCTGCATTTACATGGTAGAGTATGGTAAAGGGGGAGGTCTTATGGCCGTAATTCTCCACCCTGTCCCTGATGCAGAGAGACCTCTCACCTATCCGTGTCGAGATTGACCTGGAGAGCCTGAGCCTGTCCCCGAAGAGAACACACTCCTCAACTGTACCCCTCACCTCGAGGATGTACTCATCGCCCTCCCAGCTTGATAGATCGCAGACATTATCTGCAGGGATGGTTGAGTAGCGCCCGTGAAGTCCGAGCTCCTCACCATTTTCCCTTCCCGGCTCCCCGAAATAAGTGAGGCCGCAGGTTGTCGAAAGACCCCCGAAAAAAGTTCTGAGCCATCCAAAACCCTCAGGTTCATAGAATGCTGGGTGGACGATGCTGTTGGGCGTGATGTAAACCAGGTTTGTGCCCTTGTAGCTTGCAAAGGCTATATCGAGGCCTCTGTCCGGGATGACGGTGAACCGGAAACCAGACCCTGTATGAAACTCTATAGCACTGACGCCCTTTGCCCTCCCTGACGAAAACTCATAATGGATGGTCCCTCCGAGCTGCTGGATGTTACCTGCCCTCTGTGTGATCTCACGTCTTGTGTACTCTTTTCCGTTGATCTTCATGACCTTACACCTCTAGAGATATTTTAATGTTCCTTGTAACTGTTCCTCTTCAGGAGAGGTTGAATAATTAGTTTCTGGTGAAGAATAGGTAATTTAATAAAACAAAAGTGTTACCTCTATGATAAACAGAGATACGAGTAGTTAGAAATTAATTGCTTTTTGACCTTGCTCGGTACAAAGTATCAAACAACCCTCTCCCATTGGGAGGAGTGGCAGTTGAGGGGTGAATAATTTAGTATACTGTCACCTTAACTCGTCCCCCTAACTCCTATAGCTTTTTTATGGGAGCACCGCCTCGATCCCTGTCAGCTCGCAGAAATCCTTCAGCGCAGGAAGCAGGTCGGTGCCGTAGCCGAGGCATGCGTACTCGTTCGTCCATGCCTGGATAAGCCTTTCGATGTCGCAATGGGCGGTAACGAAGCCATGGGGCCAGAAAGGAATACCGCACTCGCTCAGCCTGGAGTCAACCTCATCCGCCGGTGGCTCGAAAATAGAAACTGGGGCAAGCACCATCTTAAAAAGGCCATCCACCCTTCCCAGCCGGGCCAGCACCCCTTCCCCGACCTTGCAGATCAGCTTTACAGCAAGCCCTCCCATACCTCCCTCTGTGGGGATGCCGTGCTCGGCGAATCCAGCAGGCC
>CAZPCG010000155.1:1518-5560 GCA_964584875.1 uncultured Spirochaetota bacterium | reverse complement strand
CCGGCGCCTGCGGTCTCTGAACCCGTCCCCCTATATGTTCTACCTCGACTTCGGGAATTTCCAGCTGTTCGGATCATCCCCAGAAATGCACGTAAAGGTTGAGGGAAACAGGGTGATAGCCCGCCCTATCGCAGGAACCCGAAGACGGGGGCATACCAGGGGAGAGGATGAACAGCTTGAGAGGGAACTGCTTGAAGATGAGAAGGAAAAAGCCGAGCATCTCATGCTCGTTGACCTTGCCCGCAACGACCTTGGCCGCATCTCAAAGCCCGGGAGCGTCGAGGTGACGGAGTTTATGGGCATCGAGCGCTACTCCCACGTCATGCACATCGTATCTCAGGTTGAGGGAAGGCTCATTGACGGGAAAGAGGGGGTAGAGGCAATCCGCAAGACCTTCCCCGCAGGAACGGTAACGGGGGCTCCGAAGATCAGGGCAATGGAGATCATCGATTCGCTTGAAGACGAGCGGCGCAGCTTCTATGCAGGCATCGTGGGGTACCTGGAACCAGGCGGAACGCTTGACACCTGCATCACAATACGCAGCGCACTTAAGAAGGACGACCTTCTGCTGCTGCAGGCTGGGGCCGGCATCGTGTATGATTCCGTGCCCGAGAGGGAATACAGCGAAACCGCCTCAAAGCTTGCAGCGCTCGGAAAATCACTCGGAGTTGAGGTGTAAGCCATGTATCTCATCATCGATAATTATGATTCATTCACCTACAACCTCTCTCAGTACTTAATGCAGATATATCAGGGTGAGGTTGTGGTGGCGCGGAACGACAGGATAAACATAGAGCAGGTGGAAGGCCAGCATCCTGAGGGTATAATCATTTCACCGGGACCTGGAAGGCCACAGGAAGCGGGCATCTGCGTTGAGCTCATCAACCACTTTGCGGGAAAAGTCCCGATCCTGGGGATCTGTCTGGGCCACCAGGCAATCGGATATGCTTTCGGAGGTTCCATCAGGAGGGCAAAACGCATAGTGCACGGCAAGACAGACGAGATCATCCACGACGGATGCGGGCTTTTCAGGAACATCCCTTCACCCATCCGCTGCACCCGCTACCACTCCCTTGCCATCGGCAGGGATGACCTGCCCCCTGAGCTTGAGATCACAGCTACCTCTCCAGATGGGGAGATCATGGGGGTTCGACACAGGGAGCATGCCATTGAGGGGGTCCAGTTTCACCCCGAGTCCATAGCCTCAGAGTTCGGGAAAAAGCTTTTAGTCAACTTCCTGCACTACAGGAGGGAAACCTTCAACTTCCCTGCCGTTCTCTCGGGTATTCTGGCAGGCAACGAGCTTTCCGAAGAAACTGCCTCATTCCTGATGGATGAGCTCACTGACGGGGAGCTCACAGAAGCACAGGCAGCGGCACTGCTCATAGCTCTCAATGCGAAGGAGGTTACTGCACGGGAGCTGTGCAGCTTCGCCTCCGTGCTGAAGAGAAAGCAAACCGTGGTTCACTGCGTCCATCCGCTGCTTGACACCTGCGGGACCGGTGGTGACGCTGCGGGGACTTTCAATATATCCTCCATGGCAGCAGTGGTTGCCTCGGCCTGCGGTGCCAGGGTTGCAAAGCACGGAAACCGGTGCGTAAGCTCCCGCTGCGGCAGCGCCGATTTCTACGAGCAGCTTGGAATCCCCACTACCCTCTCCCCGGAAGCAAGCTCCCTGCTCCTTGAACGAACGGGATTTGCCTTCCTCTTCGCCCCCCTCTACCACCGGTCGATGAAGCATGTCGCAAAGGTGCGGAGGGAGCTCGGGGTGAAAACCGTTATGAACCTCCTCGGTCCGCTTGTTAATCCTGCAGGCCCCTGCTATCAGCTTCTTGGCGTATACGCCGATAAGCTTTGCCTGACCATGGCGGAGGCGACAAAGAGGCTGGGGAGCCAGAGGGTCATGGTGGTGCACAGCTGCGACGGACTTGACGAGATATCTGTGTGCGCCCCAACGCGGGTTGTCGAGGTCGACGAAGGAGGGAGGATAAAAGACTACTTTTTTAACCCCTCTGAAATAGGCATACCTCTCTATGCCGGGATCGATCTTGCAGGTGGTTCCCCTCAGGAGAATGCTGGCTTAGCGCGGGAGATCGCAAGCGCCGGAGGTCCACCCGCCGTCAGGGAAGCTGTGCTTCTGAACGCTGGTGCAGCGCTCTACACCTCAAAACTTGCTGGAACTATCCTGGAGGGGTATCGCAGGGCACGCGAGGCGCTCGAGCAGGGGCTTGTGTACGATAAGCTTGAGCAGATCAGGGAGGAATCGGAAAAGATTATGTCGAGCCCGATCTTCAATCGGGTCTCGCAATAAGATGTAAAGAGAGAATGCCATGTCAATCCTCGATGAGATCGTGAGGGAGCGTCGGAGGAGGGTTGAAAGGTACGGGCACTCCATGGGCTTACCCCTGCCTGCCCGAAGGTCAGTTCCACTCACGCTTCTGCCCCCCGGCCCAGAACCCTTTATTATCTGCGAGGTGAAGAGGTCCTCTCCATCAAGAGGGGCAATCGAGCAGGCCGCCGATGCCGTCCAGCAGGCAAAGCGGTATATTGAAAGCGGAGTGACCGCCATATCAGTCCTCACCGAAGAGCGCTATTTCTCAGGCTCCCTCAGAGACCTCTACGAGATAAAGACCGCCTTTCGGGGTGCATGCATCATGAGGAAGGACTTCATACTGGATGGGGAGGACATGGACGTCTCCTACAGGGCAGGGGCCGATGCCGTTTTGCTCATCGCCTCAATCCACAGCAGAGCGAAACTTCTTGAGCTATACAGGAGGGCAAAAACCCTGGGCATGGAGGTGCTCTTTGAAATCCATGATGAAGACGACCTGGCGAAGGCCCGCATTATAAAACCTGAATACACGGGATTCAACAGCAGGAACCTTTCGACTTTTAAAATCGACCCGGCCCGTCCTCTGATGCTCAGGAGCATGGTGGACTGGGAAACCAGGTGCGTTTTTGAATCAGGAATCTCCTCAGAGGAGATTGCCGACCTTGCACTTTCATCGGGTTTTGATGGTCTCCTAATAGGGGAGGCTGTGATGAAGGACGGCTCTCTCATCAACAGGCTGAACTCCCTTCTTCAGAGGCTGAGCAGTATTGTTCCGGGTTCTGATTTCTCCACATATCAACCCTGCAGAGTCACAGGCAACTTCCCCAATAAAACAAAGCCTTTGTGCGGTCCCCTGAGATCAGGGACCAACCTTCACGCCACCTATTATAGAAGGAGGCGGGATTTCTGGCTGAGGCTCTTTACAAAGAGGGCAAGCACGCATTACAGCACATCAGGTCAAAGACCCCTCGTGAAAATATGCGGCATAACCAACGAGGATGATGCACATCTTGCAGTCGAGCACGGGGCTGACCTCCTCGGCTTCGTGTTCGCACCCTCGCCAAGGAGAGCCTGCCCAAAGCTCCTCGGAAGGCTTGAGGCCCTCGATGTCCCGAAGGTGGGGGTGATTGTCCTTCCCGAGGAGGGGCGGGCTCTGGAGGGGGATGTTGGCACTCTCCTTGAAGAGGGCCTTCTGGATGCGGTGCAGTTTCACGGGGATGAACCACCTGAGGCCTGCTATTCCATCGCCTTCCCCTACTACAAGGCTGTGAGAATAAAAAACTCGGGGGATGTTGAAAGACTGAATCTTTTTCACTGCCCCCGGGTACTGGTCGATGCCTTCAGCACCGCCGCCCGTGGGGGCAGCGGTCATACCATCCCTGGGCGTTACATAGAAAGGGTAAGAAAAGAGCGCCCTCTCTGGCTTGCCGGTGGCATAGGTCCTGAGAATGTCGGGGAAATCGTTAAACGATTCATCCCTGAGCTGATCGACGCTTCAAGCAGGCTCGAGTCAGAACCCGGAAGGAAGGACCGGGTAAAGATCAGCGAATTTTTCAGCGAGATTGAGAGGGCTTGCTTACGGTAATAACTTCGATAAGGTTTCTAATTCCTGTGGGCAGAGGTACATTTGTCATTATCAATACTGCTCAAACTTCACAATCATATTTCTCAATAAAATACCTAAATGATCTATTTTTCTGCTTTCCTATT
>CAZPCG010000155.1:630-1508 GCA_964584875.1 uncultured Spirochaetota bacterium | reverse complement strand
GAACTGAACTTTTGTGATATACAATCATCAAATTTCTCTTTGTTAATATTGTCTGTATCTCTCAAGGTGGGAATACCTATCTTTCGAGAGGATGTATCATCTAATCCAGCAAGATACCAGCTTTCTATTTCCTTTATCACGACAACTATTCTACCCTCATCAATATCCTTAAATTCAGTGAGTATATCTTGTTTTTTCGCCGTTATACATGGAGTAAAGTCAATATCTGATACATAGAGATAATTCGCATTCATTTTATTAATACTTCTAAGAAAATTACCAATTTTCTTACTTTTCTCCTGAGCGTATTTCCATACTGCTACTGAATCGTATTTTCCTTCAAACATAGGTTTTACTATTCCATCGAAAAATCTTTTATCATCCTCCCCTTCTACGAGAATATATAACGATTCATAAGCCATGCTTATACTCCCAGCAGATTTTGGACATAAAGGTCTTCAATTCCTATTTCATTTTCGAGAAATGTTTTAACCTTTGCTTTTTCAGAAGGCTTCTCAATGATAGAAAAACCATCTTTATCGCGAGAGATAAGCAAAAGACTTTCTAAATCAGTATGCTTTATAATCTCAGGATTATGTGTGGTGGTAATAATCTGTTTCTTCTGCGAAACCTCTTTCATCATCTCTACAACGACTGAAATAAGGGATGGATGTATATTCCTCTCAGGCTCTTCGATTATTGTTAATGGTTTTTCTTCGAAATATAAAGCGATAACCAATGCACCCATGTTTATTGTCCCATCAGAAATCAAAGGAGCAGGTAAGTATTGATCTTGAGCATATCTTTCTTCTAACTTGAAGAGCAACGACTTATCCGCAAACTTTTCAACACCCAACTTTGTTACGAAAGGTAATAGG
>CAZPCG010000155.1:0-620 GCA_964584875.1 uncultured Spirochaetota bacterium | reverse complement strand
AGGTCTCTTACCAAATTAGAAAATTTTCTTTCCTTTTCCTTGTCCTCTAAAATGTTTTTGAGAACGAGAGCTAAATTCTCGCCATTCTCTTCCAATTCCATTTTCCCAGTAATTGGAACTGCCTTTTTAGGCAGCTTAGGGTCAAAATCATATATTGAAATGCCACCGAATATCTCTCCAAAAGGAGGTAAGAAAAAGAATGGATTTTCGATAAAAAGAGTTTTTACGAGTACTTTTTCTCTTCTTGGAGGTAAAAGTGGTGGGAATATATCACTTTTTTCTATCTGGAGCCCTTTTGGTAACTCATAATCATCTTTAATTTTTCCATTAACACTGGATATTATAATTCTACCTTTTCCAAGTTGCTCTTTTTCTACTAGCTCTTTCTTTCGTGGCTCCCATCTAACGAACTCGCATTTCTCTGTTAAGCTCTCCTCAGCAATTTCAAATCCTGATCCTTTCTTCTTGAACTTTATAACAAACCTATAAATCGTTTCGTAGGTTTTTATTCCTATTAACTCTTTTTCTTTTGATCTCGTAGGCCTCACAAATTGTTGGTCAGTAATAATTTCTAATGAAAAATTTTCGGATGGACCGATATTAATATTCCTGAGATATTC
>CAZPCG010000154.1:2157-5587 GCA_964584875.1 uncultured Spirochaetota bacterium | reverse complement strand
TTGCTTACAAGGGCTGCAGTCCTCCCCGTCAGCGTGAAACCAACGATGTACACAGGTTTTAGCAGGTCTGCCACCTGTTTAGCAGAATAGCTCAATGAATCGGCAATGTCGCCGGATGATGGCACCTGGATAGACCCGGCACGGCCATAGAGGGTTTTTTCGCTGTACATCGCCCTCTCTGTTCTCATTGCAATTTCGGCCATGACCCTCACCGCCTCAACAGGGTAATCGCCAACTGCTGTTTCCCCTGATAGCATCACGCAATCAGTCCCATCAAAGATAGCATTTGCAACATCTGCCGCCTCAGCCCTGGTCGGCCGGGGTTTATGGATCATCGATTCAAGCATCTGGGTCGCCGTTATAACCGGCTTGCCGAGGGCATTACATTTCTGAATGATAAGCTTCTGAAGGATGGGAACCTCCTGCGGGGAAGTCTCCGCCCCGAGATCGCCCCTGGCGATCATGATCACATCGGATACGTTCAGGATCCCATCGATATCCTTCAGCGCCTCGTGCTTTTCGATCTTTGCAACGATAGGGAGCATCTTCCCCCGCTCCGTCATGAGCTTCCGGAGCCTCTCCACATCATCGGCTCTCCGGATGAAGGAAAGCGCAACAAAATCCACACCATGCTCGAGCCCGAAGAGAAGATCGATCTCATCCTTCTGCGTAATTGCAGCTGTGCTGAGCGGGGTGTCGGGAAGATTAACCCCCCTGGAAGAGGAGATCATCCCTCCGTTCATGATCCTGCACCTGACCCTTTTCTCCTGCACCTCCATAACCCTGAGCTCAATGCTGCCGTCATCAAGAAGTATTCTATCCCCCTGTTTCACTTCCTGGGTAAGCCCCTCATAGTTCACACTCAAAACCTTCCAGTCACCCTCGATCTCCCCGGCTGTCAGATCAACGATCTCGCCCTCCTTCAGCTCAACGGGTTCTTTCTTCAACCGCCCGGTTCGTATCTTCGGTCCCTGAAGATCAAGGAGAATACCGATATAAACGCCGAGCTTCTTCTCCACCTCTCTCGTCATCTCTATGGATTTAAGGTGAAAATCATGGGTTTGGTGAGAGAGGTTCATCCGCACAATGTTCATTCCCTTTTCCACCATGGAAGTGATTATCCTTTCGTCTTGACAGCCTGGACCGATTGTTGCGATTATCTTCGTCGATTTCTGTAAAAGAGGATTTTTCAGTTGGGGGTTTTCTGTCTGTCCGCACCTGTCATACTTTCTCATTCAGGACTGCTCACCTCACACCCATGTTCGTCTGCGTAAGCGGGTCAATGACTCTGTTTTTCAGCCAGACCTCAAAATGGAGATGGGGACCGCTCGATCTGCCAGTATTTCCCAGATAGCCTATCACTTCCCCATTCTTTACCACCTGTCCCACCGTGACATCTATTGATGAGAGATGACCGTACAGGGTTTTATATCCAAATCGATGCTCAAGGATGACGGTATTTCCGTATCCATACTTCATACCCACATACACCACCTTCCCCTCCTGGGCTGCATGAACTGGGGCATCTGGCCGATAAGCGATGTCAACGCCTTGATGGAAGGCACGCATCCCACTGAAGGGGTCCCGCCTGTACCCGAAGCGAGAAGTTAATCTCCCCTTTACCGGTTTACTAAATGCCTCACCAAGCGCATAAGCTCGCTCAATCATTGTGAACCTCACTCCAGGCAGAAAAACCTTCATGCCGGGAACAAGCTCGTTCGTGTAGAGATTGTTCATCTCCATAATCAGGTCAGGCGGTATCCTGTAGGTGGTGGTATATTTGAATATTGTGTCCCCTTCCCTGACAGAAACAAATATTCCACGCAGATTCGGAATCAGGAGCGTGTCGCCTTCACGAATTGAATGCACATTGGAGAAGGTATTGGAGCTTATTATGCTGTCCGGATCAACATCGAATTTCTTCGAAATACCCCAGAGCGTGTCGCCCCTCTGCACGGTGTATTCGATAAGTCTCAACTTTGGTATGTATTCCTGGGGGCCACCTCTTCCATTTTCGAGAAAATCACCGGCCGCAAATCGTGCAGGGTCATCCGCCTGCCAGGAAAAATCGCCATAAAATGGAATATCCTTAACCAATGGGTAATTGGGGGAGGGAAAAATGATGATAAAGGCCATAAGAGCAAAGCAAATGGCCGCTGTCTCAACAGCACATAGCATGATACTGGCATCGATTTTGCGAACATACCTTCGATATAATTTCATTTTACGGATACAGGGGGTACAGGATTCTGCAAGGACCTGCATCAGCAGGCATAATTCCCGTTTAAAGAGAGCTTTCAGGAAGAGGTACATTTTGATCATTCTCACCACCGACCCTTTATTATACATTTTTGTTGTATAAATACAAGCCTTTTAATGGATTTTTAATCCTGCGTGATCCTCTCCAAAGCGAAGGCACAAGACACCACTCTATAAGGTGATATTTATTATCGGTGTCCCATTCTAAGGATCTTCAGCGGGTCCAGAATCTTATTGTTCTGGTGGATTTCGAAGTGGAGATGGGGCCCCGTGGACCTTCCACTGTCCCCGATGGTTGCGATTATCTGGCCCTTTTTTACAATCTGCCCTTTTTTGACCATTACTTTCTCAAGGTGGGCATAGAGACTCGTATACCCTTCAGGGTGGCGGATGATAACTGTTTTTCCGAAGTTCCCCTTATACCCCGCATGGGTCACTCTACCGTACTGAACTGCATAGACCGGAGCGCCAGTAACGTTGGCGATATCAATGCCGCTATGGTACGCCCATCTCCCTGTAAATGGGTCTGTGCGAAACCCCATTTTAGAAGTAAGCCTTCCCCCGGCAGGATTTTGAAACAGATTTCCAAGGGCCTGGGCCCTTTCCCAATCGGTGAGTGTCCCTCCGGGAATGAACAGCATCTGCCCGACGTGTATTACCGAGGAGCCAAGTTCATTTATATCTGCGATTTCATTGATGCTGACCCTGTACTTCGACCACAGCCCCGAAAGGCTGTCACCTTTCTGAACCCTGTAAAAGATGCCGCTCATGTTCGGTATGCGCAGCTCGGTACCGATCTGCAGGAAATAAGCGTTCTTTATGCTGTTTGCCGAAATGATGGCATCAATAGAAACATTGAAGGTTCGGGCTATACTGAACAGTGAATCACCACTCTTCACGGTGTACAACCTCAGTTTCAGCGTCGGCAGGACAAAGGGTGTATCCACTCCAGTCAGGGGCTTCTCCCCTGAAGCACTCCCATGCTCGACTCTTCCTGTAAAACCCTCAAGAAGAAACAGCTCGTAGAGGAGCTCTGGTTCGCCGTTTAATATCCGCTTCTTCTCCCACACATATGAACGCATATTGACAGAAAGAGTAATAAGTGAGAAAAAAACGATAAAAAACACAAAAAGGAGGCAAATTGTTCGTTTCTTCTGTTTGAATATTTTAA
>CAZPCG010000154.1:0-2147 GCA_964584875.1 uncultured Spirochaetota bacterium | reverse complement strand
AAGGTTGTCTTTTTATGTAGGCATGATTCTTACGCTTTGAAGTGACCCGTTGATTCTCAATGAGCTCTCTCTTCCTGTCAATGAGGGGCGGATCGGCGGTTTTGGGATGTTCAAAAAAGACCTTTGTGTGCATTTTCTTTTTACCGTTTAAAATATTTTTCGACAGGAAAGGCGTTTCTGTTTATGCTAAATAACATCCCTGGCGAATTAATATGCAGGATTGAAGGATATGGGCCCAGACTTTGACAGACTTCGCAGCAAGGCTGGAATAGACAAGCTCAACGAACAGCAGCGTAAAAAGCTGTTCAAAGATTTCGTTGAGCATGGTGGCAGGGTCATTGAGGAAGGGGATAGGAAAAAGCCGGGAGAAGCACCTCAGCAAAAAGAACCCTCCAAGCGCGCTCCGGTAAGCACCGGACCCATGGAAACGGCAAAAAGACGGGCCCCGGTAAAACCTTCTGGAAAAACCCCCCAGGTTGTAAGCAGGGTAAAGAAGCCTAAAAAAAGGGGAAAAGCCCTTCACTCCTTGAAGATCTACATCAGAGGAATGATGCTGAACGTGCTTACACCAGGTGGGAAAAGGTTTTCTGAACGGTTTATCCGATATATCTGCGGTGAGGGAAAGAATCATCTACTCGACATCAACCTCCTTACAGGCTCTTTCCTCAAGGGTGATAAGTCCATAAAGAAGATCGCCCTCAAGCTGTCAACGGAAAAAAACAGCTATTTCTACGAATTCCTCTATCGACTGCACAGTCTGTACGATGAAAACGAATATTCTTCAATAGAAAAGGCGGTTGCAAAGAAGCTCATTCCCACCGGGCCTTACCTTGAGGTTTTCAAACAGTTTTTCAAAAAGATGTACGCTCTGGGCCAGTACCGGGACCATGCCAGGCTCTTCGTTCAAAAAGCAATCGATCTCCAGATGCAGAATAAAACAATCAAAGCCGAAGATGCAGGTGCACTTAAAGTTAAGGGTAAAACTGTGGTTGATGCCATACTCATGGATATGCTTGGTAAGCTCCACATTGCGCTGTGCAGGATGGCAGGCACGTACTATACACTCTATTCACAACCTCTTGACGATTTTCTCGGAACAACTGAGAACGACAGGGTTGGATACATCACGCGCATGGAAAGAATACGAAGGGCTGAAGAGCTTAAGAGGATGCGTGAGTACCTGAAAAAAAAGCAGATGGAGCTGAAACGGGGTGAAGGGGATGAAGTTAAGATACCAAAGCATGTGGAAAGAGGCATGCCTCTGTTGGAAAATTCCTTAAAGGGCTATGAGAGCACAAGCCTCCTTGAAGAAGGCAATCCTCTCAGATTCCTGGATCAAAATGACAAAATGTATGAAACGGCAATACTCCTGGAGGTGTTTGACAAAGAGTACTCGTTCATCCTCACAACTGGAAAGGTGTCTTTCAATATCGACTATCGCGAGCAAAAAAAGTTGGACATAAAAGAGGAGCTGAGCCATGCCTACTTCATGCTGAGCGAAGCCTGGCAAGAGGTGAAGGATTACCTTGACGTATTGAATGAAATGAAGAAGCTGGAGAACAACTTGAGATTTACCGCTCAACAGAAAAACACCATGATTGAGTCTTGCGGCAAGAAGCAATCGGTCCTTAGCAGAAACTCACGATTTAAGGTTGCCGAAGCCATGAAACACATCGAAACTACCCTTGCCATGGTGATCAATGATTACAATACCACAAAGAGGCTCCTCTCAAACCCAACAGAAAGACTCGTCTTTGACAGGCACCTGGATGGGGGAAAGAAGCTTGAGAACAGGCCGGTCATTGAGGCGATCGTGGAAACCTTCCTCTTCGCTTCATCCCTCCATTTTCTCCTCAGTTACGGCAAACTTTCGGGCAGCGGTCTCACCAAAGAAACGGATATAACTCCCGAATAGTCAATGCTTCAAAATAGAAAACGTTCCGGCACCGCATCGAATGTTCTCGGCATCAAAGCATCTCTCCAATCCATCAACGCCGTCAACAGTGCATGCAGCTCTCTTCAAAGATTCGGAGGAGATAGAAGGATTTGTCCAACTACTGAACAAGCTAGTCACAAGGGACTTGTGATCTTCCTGATCCTCCCTCTCATATTTTCAGGAAGAATGATACTAACGTTCTCCTGAAAAT
>CAZPCG010000153.1:0-5593 GCA_964584875.1 uncultured Spirochaetota bacterium | reverse complement strand
GGCTGGGAATAATACTCTTCCAGACCCCTCCCTCCCTTTATCTGGACATTCCGCTCCTGAAGGATTTCCTCGACATCCTCCCCCTGGGATATTGCTACGCCTTTGAGTTCCGGAACAAGCAGTACCATACACCATCAGTTTACAGCCTCCTTGCTGAAAGGAAGATGGATTTCGCCTGCATATCTGAGCAAGGTACCACCCCCTTTATGAACGTGATTGCCCCATTCAAATACTTCAGGCTGCATGGAACCGGGACCCGCTATGCATCAAACTACGAGGAAGGGGAGCTCCAGGAGCTTGCTCGCCACACTCTCCAGGCCGAGGACGGTGGCAGGAACGATGTGTATGTGTACTTCAACAACGACTACAACGCTTACGCTCCTAACAACGCCCTGAGGCTTGTGAAAATACTGGAAGAGATAAAATAGGCTGCTTCCCTCTTGTCTAAAACCTATGACATGTGCTATTATTATTTATGGGTAGATCAGCCATGGCCGACGATTTTGCGACCCGCGGAATGCCGGGTGAAGAGCTTTCCGGGGAGCTTGAGGAGGAGCTCAAAGAACCCGAGCTGTACCGGGTTATCCTCCACAACGATCACTACACCACAATGGACTTCGTTGTCGAAGTCATCGTCAGGGTATTCCATAAGCCGGTGCTTGAGGCAACGAAAATCATGCTCGACGTCCACCGCAGGGGCAGTGGTTTGATCGGGATTTACCCATACGATATAGCCTCGACGAAGCGGACCCACGTACTGCAGATGGCCCGCGAGAGGAATTTTCCCCTCAAATGTACCATGGAAAAGGACTAGAGGATCAGCCATGAGAGTGAGCGCAGATGTACAGGCTGTTCTGAACGCCGCATACCAGGAGGCGCAAAAGCGCCAGCATGAGTACCTCACACCGGAGCACATTCTATATGCGGCCCTTGGTACCAATTCCGCCAGGATAATCATCGAGGAGTGCGGTGCTGATCCCGACGGCATACGTGAGGAGCTTCAACGTTTTTTAAAAAAGCACATGCCAGTTGCAAGGGGAGCCGAGCCGATACAGACCCTTGGCTTCCAATCAGTCATTGAGCAGGCCGTGTTTCACACAGAATCCTCCCAGAAGGGAGAGGTGGACATAGGCGACATACTGGTCGCGATCTACGACCTGAAGGAGTCCCACGGTGCATACTTTTTAAAAAAGGCAGGGGTTTCAAAGCTCGAGCTCCTCCAGGTCATCTCCCACGGTGGAATCCTGTCCGCAGAGGAGGCGCTTGAGGAATTCGAAAGCGAGGATGAGGAAGCTCACTTTAGAAGGGCCGAATTTGGACACCAGACTCGGAGCAGGGAGAAAAACGTGCTTTCTTCCTTCACCACGGAGCTCACCCAGCTTGCCAGGGAGGGGAAGCTTGATCCCCTGATCGGTAGGGAGGACATTATCGAGCGAACCATCCAGGTACTGTGCAGGCGTCTCAAGAACAACCCGGTCTTCGTTGGTGACCCCGGGGTTGGTAAAACGGCCATCGTCGAGGGGCTTGCCCAGAGGATTGCCGAAGAAGGCGTCCCCACCATGCTGAAAGGCTTTCGCATCTTTGCCCTCGACATGGGGTGCATGATCGCCGGTACCAGGTTCCGCGGCGACTTCGAGGAGCGGATGAAGCGGGTGCTTAAGGCTTTGCAGGAGAAGGAGAAGGTGATCCTCTTTATAGACGAGATACACACCGTTGTTGGTGCCGGGGCCGTTTCCGGAGGGTCCATGGATGCTTCAAACCTCCTCAAGCCCGCCCTGCAGTCGGGCAACCTCCGCTGCATCGGCTCAACTACCTACGACGAGTTCAAAAAGTACTTCGACAAGGACAGGGCTCTCTCAAGGAGGTTCCAGAAGATAGAGGTGTCCGAAACGACGAAGGATGAGACCTACGAGATCCTGCGAGGTCTCAAGGAGAAGTACGAGCAGTACCACAACGTAGCCTACTCGGATGAGGCGCTCAAGAGCGCCGTTGACCTCTCCGCCCTCTACATCAATGACCGCTACCTCCCCGACAAGGCAATCGATGTAATCGATGAGGCCGGCGCATACATGAGGATCATGTCTTTCCACATGGTGGAGGGTGGGGACAGCCCGCGCCCCGTTACCGAGCGGGAGATCGAGAAGGTCGTCGCAAAGATAGCGAAAATTCCGGAGAAGACCGTCTCGAGGAATGAAATCGACAGGCTGCGAAACCTGGGGCAGGAGCTGAAGAAGGTAATCTTCGGCCAGGACCAGGCGGTTAATACGGTTGCCGAAGCGGTTAAGCGCTCACGTGCAGGTTTCAGGGAGGAGGGCAAGCCCGTTGCCTCCTTCCTCTTCGTTGGCCCCACCGGTGTGGGGAAGACGGAGCTTGCGCGACAGCTTGCCCTGATACTGGGCATTGGAATGCACCGCTTCGACATGAGCGAGTACCAGGAGAAACACACCGTGGCCCGCCTTATCGGCTCTCCCCCTGGCTATGTCGGCTACGAGGAAGGAGGCCTTCTCACAGACGCCATCAGGAAGACCCCCCATGCGGTGCTCCTCCTCGACGAGATCGAGAAGGCCCATCAGGATATCTTCAACGTCCTTCTCCAGATCATGGACTACGCAACGCTAACCGACAATGCCGGAAGGAAGGCTGATTTCCGCAATGTCATCATCATAATGACGTCTAACGCAGGGACCCGAGATATCGGAAAGCCGCTGATCGGTTTTGGCGGCGGCCAGGTAACCGAAAAGGCAGTCACCGACGCCGTTGAGAGAATATTTTCCCCCGAGTTCCGCAACAGGCTCGACAGGGTGGTGCACTTCAACCGCCTGGGCGAGGAGGTTGTGCTCCAGATCGTGGACAAGGAGCTCCGCTCCTTCACCGCACTCCTCGCAGAAAAAGGGGTGAGCCTCGATGTGACCCGAGAGTGCAGGCAGTGGATTGCACGAACAGGGTACTCTCCCATGTTCGGGGCGAGGAATATCAGCCGTCTCGTGCAGGACAAGATCAAGTCCTTCTTCGTTGACGAGGTGCTATTCGGAAGCCTTGCAGGAGGCGGCGGGAGGGCGGTTGCCGACATTGAGAATGACGATGTCGTCATCAAAGTAAAGGAGAGGGAAAAATCCTGATGGATGCGGTCCGACCCTGTCCTGGTTCATGGCCCCACTTGACTTGATGCACTTTGATATTAAAGGAGTGTTATCCGGAAAACGAGTACATGTACTTTCTCAACGATGCTTCTTATCTTGAAGAGCACGATAGCTTCCCCTTTCCACCTACCTGCCATGCAACCTCCGGAGGGATAGTTGCTGTCGGGGGAAACCTCTCCCCCGGGATGCTCCTCTCGGCCTACAGGCAGGGGATATTCCCCTGGTACTCGGAAGGGGAACCGATCCTGTGGTGGAGCCCTGATCCCCGCTGCGTCCTTTTCCCCTCCCAGCTTCACATCGCAAGCTCGATGAAGAAATTTCTAAGGAAAAAGAGACTCAGAACGACAATTGATGCAGCATTTGTGGACGTTATAACCGCCTGCAAGAGAGCGTCCCGCCCCCACCAGAGAGGTACATGGATCACAGATGAGATGCTTGATGCCTATGTGAGGTTACACCATCTCGGCTACGCACACTCCGTCGAGGTTTGGGAAGGGGAGATGCTTGCGGGAGGACTTTACGGGGTTTCACTCGGACGATGCTTTTTTGCGGAATCGATGTTCAGGATGGTTTCAAACGCCTCGAAGACCGCCCTTATAAGACTTGCGGGGCTCTGCTCTGAGCTAGCTTACGGCTTTATCGACTGCCAGGTTTCATCTCCCCACCTCATAGATTTCGGCGCACGGGAAATTCCCCGGGAGGAGTTCCTGAACCTCCTGAACCGATGCCTGAAGTGGGAAACTCTCAGGGGGAGCTGGGGGAGATTCGTCGAGTAAAGGTTGGGAAGGGGCAATTTAATATACTGTCACCCGGTCACGGGACAGAGAAATGGAGGCGAAAAGTGAAAGATTCTCTCTCTGCAATTCTCAGTGGGAAAAAACCTCCACCCGAAGAGCTCAGTGACCTGCAAGAGTTCTGCTCCACCCACCATCCGGCGGAGGTTGCAGACCTCCTCAAAGATTTGCTCGCTTCAGAAGTGTGGAAAATCCTCTCCTGCCTGGATCCAGAACTGCAGGCAAGGGTATTCACCCATCTCGATGAAGGAGTCCAGGTCGATACCGCAGAGCTCCTGCGCCGCCAGGAGCTTGCACAACTTATAACTCTCATGGAGCCCGACGACAGGGTTCACCTCTTGAAGAGGTTTCCCGAGGGGAAGCTTGAAACCCTCCTCCCGGCACTTGCCCAGGCGGAGCGTGAGGACATAAGAAAGCTCTCCTCATACCCCGATGGGACGGCAGGCTCAATAATGACCTCGGAGTACGTCACCCTCCCTCCTGACATCTCAGCAGAGCAGGCCCTGGCGCGCATCCGCAGTGAAGCGCCTGACAAAGAGACCATCTACTACGCCTACGTTATAGACGAGGCAAGAAGGCTGGAAGGGTTTGTATCCCTCAAAGACCTGATTCTGGCCCGCCCAGTCAGCAGGGTCGAGGACATAATGAGCAGGGAAGTCATCCTTTCCCGAACCCTTGACGACCAGGAGGAAGCCGCTTCAAAGATAGCCAAGTACGACCTCCTTGCACTGCCCGTGGTCAATGAAAGCGATGTGCTGGTGGGAATTATCACCTACGATGATGCCATGGACATCATCAACCAGGAGTACACGGAGGACATGGAGAAGTTCATGGCCATCGCTGGAAAGCACGAGGAGCGCGCGTACTTGAGAACATCGGTGTGGACCCACTTTAAAAACCGTTCCCTCTGGGTGGTGATCCTGGCCGCACTGGGGCTTGTATCCGGAATGGTTATCCAGAAGTTCGAGGACACCCTCATGAGCCTTCTGATACTCGCTGCCTTCATTCCCATGCTTGCAGATACCGGAGGGAACACGGGTAGTCAGGCTGCTACGATGGTTATACGTGCCCTCGCATTGAGAGAAATATCGGTCAAGGACGCTCTGCGGGTGCTTTGGAAGGAGTTCAGAATATCCATACTGATCTCTATCGTGCTCGCCCTTCTCACCTTTGCAAGGGTGATGTTTTTCTCACGTCACTTTGAAATACCGGGACAGTACTCATCCATCCGTGTAGGGATATCAATTGCCACCGCCCTTGGACTTCAGGTTATTTCCGCCACCCTAATCGGGGCTGTACTTCCCCTTATTGCCACCAGGGTCAAGGTCGACCCGGCGGTCGTGGCAAGTCCCGCTCTTACAACCGTGGTGGACATAACCGGGCTTCTGATTTTTTTCACCACAGTTAAGCTCATGCTTGGTATCTAGATTTTCTGCTCCATATAATGCTTCAGTTGCACTCAACCTTCGGAAGGGCAAATCTTTAAGTTCCTCTAAAAAGTGCCGATTCTCTGTGATTAGTGTCTCCACCCCTAACTCCTTTAAATGGGCTGCTATTGCTCCATCGCCAAGTTTACAGCCAGGACTTTGGTATTTGCGGACGGTCTCCATCTCAGCCTTCCCCCAATGAATCACGATTTGCTTTGGGAACTGCTATTTT
>CAZPCG010000152.1:0-5600 GCA_964584875.1 uncultured Spirochaetota bacterium | reverse complement strand
CTCCTGTGTGGGGTGATAAATAGCGTAAAACATGTCATGGGAAGGGCTATACTTCATATTTGCAGTATACTCAATAGTTATGCAGAATCAGGAATTCCAGTACGGGTTGTCTCTTGCGAGTACGATATGATGAGACAAGTATCAATACGCGTTACGCCGAGAGATATCACAGAGGATTGCTGAATGCCAAGTAAAAGCATGACACGTCAAATCGGGAGATATGGAAGAGAATCATTCCTGAACGCAGTCAGCTTGCTCAATGATGCAATTCGCTTGTACAAGACAGGACGCTGGGGAACCGCTTTCTTTCTGGCTACAATCTCGCTTGAAGAAGTAGGCAAGTGCATATTCGCCAATGACGCAATCTTCAATATCCAGGTTAATGATGCGGACTTGGATACAACTATTGAATGGCTGAAACTATCGACAAATCATCGTATCAAGCAGCTGAAATTCGTCAGGAAAACTACCCCGAGGCTTCCTGCTGAATTCATCAAACTTGTTATGGATAGGAAACTGGAGGGTACGAAGCAAAGGTCACTCTATGTAGATATTGAGCTGAACAAAAGTAGGAAGCTGTTCTCTGTAACTTCGCCAGCGGCAGTTGGTGAAGCGAAGGCAAGGCGACAAATATGCCTATCGCACGAAAGCATTTGCGACATTGTTCAAGGTTCGGTAGATGGGAACTATATATTTGAAATGGGCAGCGACGTAGCACCACTCAACAGGCGTACTTTGGCAAGAATAAGGAGAATGTGGAAGAAAAGCTATAAGATGAAGAGATCGAGCTATCACGAAGAAATAATCAGGGAAGTACGAGATTCTGCATAACATGGCGCTTGAGTTGACTGCGTAGGGTCCCTTGTGGTCGGCTGTCGCTCCGTACAAGTCGTTAGGGTGTCTTCCCCGTCGGCGCAGCAACTCAGCTTCACGTTAAGACGTGAGATAGGGAAAGACCTTCATGGCTCATATTGGACAACCACTAGCAGAGGTCTTCGGCCATTTGACAACTGACCAAACCGATAGGGCCGAACGATACCGGTCTCGTCGTCTCTGTCCCTTTAACAACAAAGTACCGAATTGCACAAAGGACAAGGCTAAGAATCCTCTTGGTGTGTGCAGTATCTATCACGAGAACGAACCCGTTATTACATGCCCAATCCGTTTTCGCCAGGAATGGATTATTGCTGATGATGCTGCGACCTTCTTTTTTGACGAAACAATAAGATGGAGTTCTCTTACCGAAGTACGCTTGAATGACTCGAATGGCAAGTCTGCTGGAAATATCGATGTGGTTCTCGTCGCCTATGACGATAGAGGTAAAGTACTTGATTTTGGCGCACTTGAGATTCAGGCTGTCTACATCTCCGGCAATGTGCGTGAATCCTTCGAGTATTACATGGGCGATCCGCGAGTCCGGGCCTCAATGGACTGGTCTAAAGAACCGAACTATCCTCGTCCTGATTACCTTTCGTCTTCTCGAAAGAGACTCGTCCCACAACTCGTTTACAAGGGTGGAATCCTCCACAGTTGGGGAAAGAAGATTGCCGTGGCGTTAAACAAAAGCTTTTTTGTCACTCTGCCCAGCTTGAAACAAGTTCCGAAACGTGATGCAGATATTGCATGGCTCATCTATGACCTGAAACTACTCATGGAAAAAAACAAAGGACCAGGAGGATATTATCTCACGAAGGTGGATGAAGCCTTTACTCAGTTCGAGCCCGCTCTGCTTTCTATCACCACACCATCGTCCGGGAGAGTAGAAGATTTCATCAAGCTGCTTCAAGAAAAACTCGATGAGCAACTTGAAACTCCCCCAACGAATGAAACAATCGAAAGGCCATTTTGACATGACTACACATAAACAAATATCGTTATTTGCTAACTTATCTGAGGAGATAGAAATACCGAAGCCGGTGAACGTAGCATCTGTCCCACAGCGGAGTCCCTTCCGATATCCCGGTGGGAAGACATGGTTTGTGCCAACATTTAGACAGTGGATAGCGCGTATGGATTCAAAGCCACGTATCCTGGTCGAACCCTTTGCGGGGGGAGGGATAATCAGCCTTACGGCTCTCTTTGAGAATCTGGTTGAAAAGGCTGTCATGGTTGAATTGGACGACGAAATTGCTGCAGTCTGGGAATCCGTTGTCAATGGGGATACCGAATGGTTGGCCAATCGAATCCTTACTTTTAACCTAAGTAAGGAAGCCATCTTACAGGAGCTCAAGAAAACCCCGAACACGAAGAGAGAGAAAGCGTTTCAGACGATTCTGAAGAATAGGACTTTGCATGGAGGAATACTCGCCGAAGGCTCACGATTCATAAAGTATGGAGAGAACGGGAAAGGAATTCGTTCTCGCTGGTACCCCGAGACTCTCGCCAAAAGGCTTGTAAACCTAAATCATGTTGTGAACAGAATCAATTTCCGATGCGACGATGGATTGAAAGTGATGATGGAATTTTCTGCTACTGAAGAAGCGGTCTACTTTATAGATCCTCCATACACTGCTGGCGGAAAGAAGGCTGGCAAGCGTCTATACAAACATTATGATTTAGACCATGAGGGCTTGTTTACGGTGTGCGAATCACTAAAGGGTGATTTCCTCATGACGTATGATCATGCAGAAGAAGTGAAGGAAATGGCACGCAGGCATGGATTTCAAATGCGCCTGATTCCTATGACGAATACTCATCACACGACAATGAAGGAATTAGTCATTGGTAGGGATTTGTCATGGATGGACAGATTTCCCGCGGTGCATGAGCCTGAAGCTAAGTACCGGATCAAGAAAAAAAAGGAGAAACGTCCTAACGAAGGGGTGGATCGGACGCGCTAATCGCGAACCGCTCACCCCTACCCGTTAGCTCGCATGGACAAGAAGTCTTCAAAACAAGAAGATCATACTCAAATATTGAATACTTTGTATGATGAGTTGTTGGCCTCCCACTGCTTGACACTGGCATATAGTGACGTAGCTTTAAGGTGGGTGGAATCATAAGCCAATCTAAATGCAGAGGCGATGTTTGTAGTGTCAGCTGTTTTCGAATTCAGAGTTCCAATTGCCTTGCGTAGACCTATAGACATGACAGCTATTATGTCATGAGAAGGCGCTTCGAACCATCTTGGCTTCCGCAGCCACATCATAACTTATTATGGATCCAAGCATCAGAGATGTTCTCCGAGAGGCACCATAAGATGGCTTTGCTTGTGAATAATAGATGGTGAGTGTGTGGCCACCAGGAAATCGAGATTAGCCAAGTCAGAGATCCGCCCTACATCTTCCAAGAATTTGTGTTGCCATGTTACATGCAATGAGAGCTCGGGCTCATCTATTAGAATCATAGAGCCTTCCTTCACTCGGAAAAGCAATTCGAATGCGAGCACAAGCTCATGCTGTTCGCCAGATGAAAGGGTTCTTAAAGGAACTATATTACCTTTCTCTGTCGTGAAAATGAAACCGCCTTCTTTATCGACCGAAAAACTCTTGTACAAAAACCTGGTGTTAATGATGTCTTTAAAGAGTTCTACCCGTTTTAGCAGACTGTCGAAGATTTCGAATTTCTGTTGTACATCGTTTAGATAGTGCCAAAGAACACTTAGGGCATTTTTATCTAATTCTCCGAGTGGCAGAGGTACAGGATCCTCTGGTTCAATCAGACCCGCTGCCATCAACCGGCTCCGATATTTTGCTTATTGCTCATATCGGATACGGATCTTTTCTTCTGTGACATCTTTGGGTGGTTCCGATTCCAACAAACGATGAGGAAAGGTTCTGTCAAGCGAAGCTGCAAGTACTGCAGACTGTCTAAGACTCTCCCGAATACGGTCAACCATTTCATCAGAATACCTTTCCACGGTCGCCGTTGACTTCGAGGGTCTCTGTTTGCGTTCGTAACGAGGTGCTGATGGTACTGTAAAAAGCCTTTGCGTCTGTATGGAATGAGTTGGCAGTGCAAAAAGCGTTTCTTTCAGCCAGTCTGGGGCCTGAACGGAAAATGGGGAATGTCCAATCGCTCGACTTCTAATTTTGATTTCGGCTCTGTGAATTCAAGCCTTAGCTTTTTATATGGAATCACACGGAGAGAATGTAACTTTTGGGCAAATAGATCAGCCAAAAGCTTGAGAACAGTGGTCTTGCCCACACCATTTGGGCCGTGAATAATTGTGACACGTTCTGCAGTTTTAAATGGAATAATATGGTCAAATAAATCAAAAAGACCATCGATACTGAATTTTTGAATTCGCATGTCTATGCCTCAGTAAAAGTGTTTTATTCTCATGAAACCTCTAGCTAAAATAATAAAGAACATCCATCGATTGCGCATTTCTCTCACCAATAGTAATCAGGATGGTATGGTGAACCATAGAAAATCTAACTATCGAGGATACTATAGAGAAGTATAGCCCTTCCCATGACATGTTTTACGCTATTTATCACCCCACACAGGAGTGCTATACGTTAAAAAGCTGTATAATGGGAGCTTCTGAGATGATGTCGATTTTGGTTTCAATTCTGCCGGCTATAGCTCACCGGATAGAGCGGAGCCTACATCCTCAGGCAGAAGCAGGGTGAGGAGGGAGGCAGCGAGGGGAAAGAGGGTGAGGAGCAGGAGGCCCGATGAAAGGCCAGGGAGCATCCTGAGTGCGTCCCTCGTATAGGCGCACAGTGTCGGGCCATAGCTTGCAGCAGCCCATGCAAATCCCATGAGGATGCCGCTGATCGTCGAGGTCATTTCTGGCGCGATCCTGTGACCCAGAACTATGTTGGAAGCATATCCTCCGTGTATTACAGCACCGCATAGTGCAAGGCACAGGAGGGTGGGAAAGAGGCTCAATTGCCTTCCGAAGTAGAGGAAGAGCAGGAAGAAGGGAAGGAAGGCGGTAAGGGAGATAAAAAGCAAGCGCCTCGGGCGCAACAGGTGGGCTATGTGACCGGCAACGAGTATCCCGCCTGCTCCAGCAAGCATGAACACGGGCGCCACGCTGCTGTACACTGTTCTGGAAAACCCCCACTCCTCGAAGGTCTTTGCAAGGAAGGTGCTCATGGCGCTGACAAAGGATGTGCGGAACACCATGATGAGAAAGAGCAGGAGGATCGGGTTGAAGCGCCCGACGAGCACGCGGCGCAGCTCCCCGAGGGGGATCCTTTTTTCGGGCCCGTGTATCATAACCCTGCTGAAGAGCAGGAAGAGGAGGGCAAGGCAGAGCGTGGGGAACATGAGGATGAAGGAGCTGTTCGTACCGAATACTCCGGTGAAGGCTGAGAAGATTGGCTGGGAGAAGGAGAAGCCTATGGTACCAACTGTGGAAAAGACGGCAACGCTTTTGTCCCTCCGGTTTCTGCCTGCAGCACCCGCTATGTTCATCCCTGCAGGGTGAAAGAGTGATGAGCCAAGATTCCCACAAAGCACCAGCATGAGCAGCAGCATGTATGAGGTTGTGAGCCCGATGAGCGACATCGAAACGGAGGTGAGCATGAGCCCGAAGAAGAGGGGGAGTTTCCCCCTCATCCTGTCTGCGGCGTACCCGGTAAACGGCTGTGAGATGTTTCCAACGAAGAGTGTCACCGTTATGACGAGCGCCGCCTTCATAGGGT
>CAZPCG010000151.1:2207-5606 GCA_964584875.1 uncultured Spirochaetota bacterium | reverse complement strand
CCCCCAAACCGATAACAGCAAGCTGCTTGCCGGTACTGCCGAGGACTCTCTTTTCCATGATAATCTCCTGTGTTTTTTTCTCCAGATGTATGGATTTTCAAATGGGAGGGTTGGATGAAGCTTTGAGGCTTTCAGGATGAGCTGGGCAATCTCAGGAAACCCGTTATCCCCGAAAACAGAAACCGTCTCATAGCCTAACCCCTCCTCCACAATCCTTACCGAAAGCGGGTAACCGTCGACAAAGATATGCACAAGCAACCTCCCGTAGTAGTCAAAACCATCAGCGGCATAGCTCACCTTCCTTGCAATCCTGAGCTCACGGCGAACAAACTCCTCCGCCTCCCTCCCGTATGGCTGGTCATAGTAGAACCCGTGCTCGGGGTTCCTCAGTTCAGGGGCATCCACCCCCAGAAACCTCATCGGCTCACCCCGGTATGTGATTGTGTCACCATCATTAACCTCTATAAAGAGCCTGTACATCCTCCTAGTACCAGAAGCTATACCTGGACTCTGGCGGTCACAGCCAATTCCAATAAGGATAAAAAGTGTTCCCACCAGACCAAGCAGAGCATCTGTTTTTCTCATACATTTCACAGTATAACCGAAAATTTTTGTAGGATGAACGCAGCTGCACCTCAAGCAAGCCTAAGGACATCCTCTGTGATAAATAGAGGTGCCTATGATACAGGGATAACATCCATAATATATCAGAATAAAGGAACCTAGCAATGCCAAAGTTCACTGTATATGTGGTTGAGGAGAGCTACAGGGACTACTCCATAGAGCAATCCATAATCAGCGGGGCGGGAGGCGAGCTGCTTTTTGCCCAGTGCCGGAGCGAAGAAGATATATGCAAGCAGTGCGCCGACGCCCATGCCCTCCTGCTCCGCCAGACACCGGTTGGTGAACAGGTTTTTCAGGCTCTAAAGGACCTGATGGTAATCTCCAGGTACGGCTCGGGGTACGACAACGTGGACGTTGCCGCAGCCACAAGAGCGGGGGTGGTGGTTACCATCGTTCCAGACTACTGCATCGGTGAGGTCGCAGACCACACCATTGCGCTCCTACTTGCAGCAATCAGGAGAATACCTCTCAGGGACAGGTTGGTGCGCCAGGGCAGGTGGGACATTGCCTCCGAGGTTCCTGTTTTCAGGACAAAGGGGAGGATACTGGGCCTTGTTGGGTATGGAAAAACAGCAAGGGAGGTAAGGAGAAGGCTTGGGGGCTTTCCCTTCAGGTTTGCCGCCTGTGACCCCTATGTAGACCAGGGTGTTTTCGACAAAGACAATACCCTGAGGCTTGATTTCCAGAAGCTCCTCATCGTTTCCCACTACGTGTCCGTTCACCTGCCCCTGACGGAAGAAACCTATCATCTTTTTAATCTCAGCAAATTCAGGATGATGAGGAGAAATGCCATTCTCATCAACACATCTAGGGGCGGAGTGGTGAACCTGGAGGACCTGGTAATTGCACTGAAGGAGGGCTTGATTGAAGGGGCAGCTTTAGACGTTTTCGAGGAGGAGCCCTTTGATATAACAGGCCCCCTGAGGGAGCTTGACTCGGTGATCCTCTCAGACCATGCCGCATGGTACTCTGAGGAGTCCCTCCAAGAGCTCCAGAGGCGAACGGCCCTCGAGGCAGTTAACTGCCTCTGTGGAAAAATCCCTGAAAATCCCGTTAACCCCCAGGTGCTTGCAGTCAGGATCGTGACGATGGAAAGGGAAAGGTGGGCACAGCAAGCTGATAAAACGCTGCTCTGCAAAGTTAAAAGCTGATTATCGATTATAATTTGTCCGGGTCAGGGTTGAAATTACCCCAGGATAGTATATCGAACGGATTCTGATCAAAAATACCAATTTAGATGAATTGAATGGAGGATATGACCCTAACCGGCAAAAAGGAGCTGTGGAATTCTCTCATGTAAGACTTGTTGGTGATACCCACGGAGAGTTTCAGCGACATGGTGAATACCCCTCCTTAGCCGTGGGTCTTGATACAGCAGGTCGGAACCACCGCCTCAGCATCCAGCGTTTTAGTATTAAAGAACCAGGGTAAAAAAGAGTCATCGAATAATTTAGACGCTCGCTTTATTTACCCCTTCACCGCCCCGAAGGTGAGCCCCTTTATAAGGTAGCGCTGCATGATGAGAGAAAAAATAATCACCGGAACCATGACGACCAGCCCCGCAGCAGAAAGGGGCCCCCACGCTATCCTGAAACCGGTGATATATCGCCCCAGGTAAACAGGCAGGGTCTGTGCGTTGGGGTTGCTGGTGAGAAGAAGGGCAATCAGAAACTCACCCCAGCTCTGGATGAAAGCCAGGGTGGTCACAGCGGCAAGCCCCGGAGCGCTCAGGGGAAGGATCACCCTGAAAAAGCTCTGGATGTGGGAAGCCCCGTCAACGTAGGCGGCCTCGTCAAGCTCTTTGGGTATCTCCTTGAAAAAGGTTATCAAAACCCAGATGCTCAAGGGTGTGGTGAACACAAGGTGGCAGAGGATTATCCCGAACCGGGTGTTCAAAAGCCCCACCGTCTTGAAAACCATGTACAGGGGGAGTACCACCGCAACCGGGGGGAGCATGCGCAGGGATATAAACCAGTTGGTGAGGGTGATTCCGCCCGTTTTAAACCGCGTGATGGAGTAAGCCGCCATGGCGCTGATAATGGTGGAGATGAATGCCGTGCATACTGCCACAATGAGGCTGTTCCTGAGGTAAGGGAGGATGGTCACAATTGAGGCCATGCCGCCGAAGAAGCCCCCTTCCGTTCCCAGGAAGTTTTTCAGGGTAGGAGTCCTGGGATAAAGTACGGGAGGCCACTTGAACCAGTCCGCGCTCTGCTTGAATGCAGTTATGCTCACCCAGTATATGGGGAACAAAAAGAAGATAAGGATTGTTGCCACCAGGAGCAGCTTCAAGCCCCTGACCAGCGTATTCTTAATCGGCTCTTTCACTCTATACCCTCTTTATAGTTCCAGAAGTTCCCTGATTCTAAGGACCTTCATCAGTAGGTTGACCAGTAAAATCACTACCAGAAGCAGGAGAACGCTCAGCGCGGAAGCATATCCAACGTTCCACCCGTAGGAAAGCCCCACCTTGTAGATGTAGTAGCTGTAGGAATGGGTGGCGTGCCCGGGCCCTCCCCAAGTCACCATGAACACAATGTCGAAAAGCTTCAGTATGTCAATCAGCCGTATGATTAGCACAGTGGATATAAGAGGCATAAGTATGGGGATTTCAACGTGAAGCAGGGTCTTGAATATGCTTGCCCCATCAACTTTTGCTGCATCGATCAGTTCGGCGGGTATGGACATAAGCCCGGAGTATATGACCAAGAAGACGAAAGGAGTCCACTGCCAGATATCGATAATCACCAGACCTGTACGGGCGAATGCCACGCT
>CAZPCG010000151.1:0-2197 GCA_964584875.1 uncultured Spirochaetota bacterium | reverse complement strand
CAGGAGATCTTCTCTACAGCGAAAAGAGAGAGAAAATAGTTAAGGGGACCAAAATTAAAGTTGAACAGCATCTTCCAGGCTATCCCCGCCACCACTGCTGGCACCATCATGGGCAAAAGGATGGTGCTCCTGATATACTTTTCCCCAGACATGTCTCTAAAAAGCCAGGCAATCAATGTGCCCAATACCATCTCAATGGGGAGTGCGGTAAAGATCAAAAGTCCTGTAAAATCCACGGAAGACCTTGCAAGCTCGTCATTGAATATGGAAGTGTAATTCGTGAATCCTATAAATTTCGCTATCCCCCCCTTAGCAAGGTCGTACTCGTGAAAGGACATGTAGAGCATGTATGCAAATGGAAATATGGTCATACTTAAAAAAAGAAGGACTGCAGGGAGTATCAGAAGCAATGCGATGGTCCTTTTGTTCTTCTTCATAGCACCACTATCCTTTTCACCTTTACCTTTAAAGAATATGCCTTTTTCCGGTGTAAATCCTTCAAGGGATTAAGGGGCACCGGCTCCAATGATCAGGCATAATGCTTTTCAACAAGGCGCCGGGCCCCACCATCCCTATTAGCTACCTCTTACCACCCTAGTATCCTGTTCCATTCGGCAGCAAGCTCGTTAAGGGCTCGAGCAATATCGGGCTTTTTCCCAAGAAGGATTTCTGAAAGCGTGCCGACCATCACATCCTCCAGCCTGGGCTCCTCGGGTATCCTGGGCCTGTGTGATGCGTTCTGAAGTGACTCTGCGTAAACCCCTTTCATCCACGGTGAGTCCCTGAGCACCTCGGGGTCATTCAATACCGAATAGCGTGTGGGCCCTATTCGGTACTTCATCCACTGCAGCTTGTCACTCTTTTTGCTGGTGGCAAACTGCACGAAACGGAAGGCGGCCTCCTTGTGCTTGCTCGCATCGTTTACCCCAAGCCCCCACCCTCCTGATACAGGGTGCCCTCCGGGGATAACCGCAACTCCCACCTTTTCACTGACCGGTGAAACTGCGGGCATGTCTTTCCATCCGGCAAGGACCGCCGTCCAGGAGGGGCACATGGCAGCTATCCCCTGGCCGAAGGCCTCAAAGGTCTCCCCGTAATCCGAGCCCAGCGGGTCGGGGGAATATTTCATTATTTCCATCATCATCTGTACCGCCTTCACCCCTTCCGGGCTGTTGAAAGCCGGGCGCTTATCTGCTGTAAAAAGGTCACCCCAGTCAAGGTCAACCTCACCGAACTTGGCAATCCCCTCCTTGCTCCTCCTTTGCTCCGCAAACCAGTTTATGTACATGTAGAATAAAGTGTGTGATCTGGGAAACATAAGGGTTATGCCGTACTCGGTTGTAGAGGCAGGGTTCTCCGACCTGGTGAAAAACTGTGCAACTTCGGTGGCCTCCTTCCAGGTAACGGGCACAGCAAGGTTACGCCCGTACTTGTTCTTGAAGGCGCTCTTCATAGCCGGGTCCTCGAAGTAGTCCTTTCTGTAGAATAAGAACATGGTGGCCCCGTAGAAAGGGTAGCCGATGTTCTTGTCCTGCCAGTACCCATAGACATGCAGTGCCGCAGGGATGAAGTCTTCGATGGTAAAGTTGGGGTCAACCAGGTCCGGGTGCTCCTTGCCGAACTTTTTCAGGTCAAGCATCCCCTTGGCGATCGAGCCTGCGGTCATAAGGTCCCAGGTGGCAACATCGAAAGCCCCTGTCCTCGCTGTGATATCAGCCAGTATCTGGGGATAGAGAACCTCCCAGGATACAGGGGAGATGTTGACCTTTATGTTCGGGTTTTCCTGGGTAAAAAGTTTTACTATCTCAATGAGCGCATCTGCGTTGTCAGGTGATGACAGAACGTTGAGCGTTACTACTTCTTCTTTCTTTTTCCCTCCGAAAGAAGGAAATCCAATCACAAATGCAAGTGATAGACAAGCAATTACGATGAGTAGCCTGGAAATTGTCTTTCTCATGATGAACCTCCTTTAGTTTTGAAAAGTAGAATGAAAATGCTCCGCAGTCGTACATCCGTACGTTGTGTACGGACTATTCAAGATTTTGGCTTGTTTGGCAACACCTCCTTTCTTTCTAAATTTCTAGCCTGTCAGAATATTCGTAACTCCTTTATTTAAAGAAGTTACACGAACAGGCAAAATAAACTTCACCTCACATGCTCTAACTTATTGTCATCATTGAAATTACATTCAACAACA
>CAZPCG010000150.1:0-5670 GCA_964584875.1 uncultured Spirochaetota bacterium | reverse complement strand
GTCCGGCCTGATTCAAGGGGTAGAGCCCGATGGGTTCGTCCTGGCTGTAAGAACCATCACCATTCGCATCGACGAAGGCAAGTAGTATGTAGTAATCCTTCGGTACCTTTTCAAAGGAGAATGAAACCTGGTAAGCATAGGGTTTTATCAGCGGAACGCCTTCAACGGAAGCCCAGGTTACACTTTCAATTGGCATGGCTGGCACGTAGTCCATCAGACCAATGTAAATTTGACCACTCACTGTTACATCTGAATCAACCGTAACCGTTCCTGAAATTGTGATCGGCTTCTCACCTGAATCGACGATATCAGATATTTTCTTCGCCACATCACCACAGGAAAAGATGAACAGAACCATACCCAGTATGCTGAGAAATATTACGAACATTGAAAGATACTTATTATTCATGTCAATTCTCCTTAATATTATTCTCAAGACAATCAGTTACCTGAATATTCATTAAAACCTGAAACGTGAAGCGCGCTGTGTCTTTTACCTGAAGCCAGACAGTTTATTACTTTGGAGGAGCTTATCAAAGTAGGAAACTGTTTATGGGAAAAAAAGACTTTATGCTCGGTAATATACCACACTTTTATAAAATATCAATAATATTTAATGGAATTGTTTCATCTTGCTTGGAATTAATAAATGATATAGTATGTAATATGATAATCTGCATACATTTTTCATCCGGAGTATATTTACCATGAGATCATGCCTGTCGGGAGCGGTTTCCCGGAAAGGATGTTCCATGATTAAAAAAATGAGGGTCTTCATCCTGCTCATGACACCGTGGCTTATCCTGCTGGCCCTGTCGGGATGCTCTACGGGGAGGAAAAGCACGGTGGAAGACATCCCCCTCACCGAGGTGAAGGTTCAGAAGGTGGTGGTTGAAACAGACACGATGCGGCCGATACTTGTGCTCCAGGACCTTGGCGAATCAATATCCCTTTCAATGTGGATAGGATCGAACGAGGCCTTTGCAATCGCAAGCGAGATGAGGGAAGTACACCTCCCCCGTCCCATGACCCACGACCTGCTTAAAAATATCCTGAGTGAGTTCAAAGCCTCAGTAGTAAAGGTAGCAGTTGTTGATTTCAAAGAAGACATCTACTATGCGGTGATCATCCTCAAATACCACGGAAAGAGACTGACCATAGATTCGCGACCATCCGATGCCATAGCGCTGGCCCTAAGGACCAGGGCGCCGATTTTCATCTCAACCCAGATTCTGAACAGCAAGGGAACCAGGATGAAGGGTGATGAGATCTGAACGCCCCATCTCAAATAAATAAACGTTTGAATATCCTATGCTCATAACAACCCATCAGCCCATCTTCCTTCCCTGGCCCGCTTTCTTCTCAAAGGCGGTGAAAGCGGACTGCATGGTCCTGCTCGACAGCGTCCAGTTTCCCCGGGGCCGGGGATGGATGAGCAAAAACCGCCTGAAAAGCGATAGAGGCCAGTTGTGGCTTACGGTGCCGGTGCGGAGAAAGGGTAAGGGGCTTCAAGCAATAAAAGATGTAGAGATCGTGGATGATAACCGGTGGTGCGGAAAGCATCTCCGTGGCATCAGGCAGAACTACATCCATGCTCCCCACTTCGACCAGTACTATCCTCCCATCGATGCAATCTACCAGAAGCATCACAAAAGGCTTCTTGAGCTTAATCTCGATCTGATACATTTTTTCTGGGAGGCGCTCTCCTTGAAAACGGAGCTTGTGCTGCAGTCCGAGCTTGGAGTATCCGGCAGGGGGACGGACCTTTTGATACAGGTCTGCAGGCAGGTTGGAAAAGGCAGCTACCTGACCTTTCCCGCTGCAAAAAATCATGTGGATGTGGAGAGGATGGTTAAAAGCGGGGTGGAGGTGAGCTTCCTCCATTACATTCCGCCGGTGTATCCTCAGCTCTGGGGCAGTTTCATCCACAATCTCTCAACACTGGACATGCTGTTCAACTGTGGATTAAAGTGCACCCGGATCATAACAAAAAACACGGGGCTCTTACACAATTGACCTTGACTTCACATCCTTTTCTTCAAATATTTAATAGAAGCGCAAAAACATCTGTAATCTTATAAACTTAAAGCGCAAAAGGAAGCTATGGCATCATCCCCACAAAAGGTCCAATCTCAAAAATTGAACATCGAAAAATCTGGCATAGAAATCGATTTTGCCCTTGCCGTCCGGGAGGATGTCTCAAAGCTCATCGCCAACATAAAGTCCGTCATCTTCATACAGACCCACAAGCTCGAGTACCTCATAGCATCACTTGTTGCCGGGGGCCACGTCATCCTTGCCGATGCCCACGGCGTAGGGAAAACATCGCTCGCGCGGGCTCTGGCAGGCTCCATCGAATGGCAGGAAGAGGATATGCAGGCCAGCGATGTGGAGGTAGAGCAGTTCAGCCGTATCCAGTGCACCGTCGACCTGCTGCCGCAGGATATACTGGGGTTTAACCGTTTCATAGGCCCCACAAGCCAGATGAACTTCAATAAAGGTCCCATCTTCGCCCACTTCGTTCTCTGCGATGAGATCAACCTCCTCACCCCGAAAACCCAGGGGGCTTTTTTACAGGCCATGCAGGAGCAGTCCGTCACGATTGAGGGAAAAACCTATAAACTGCCGGCCCCATTTTTCATCATCGCAACCATGAACCTCAAGGGAGCCCATCTCTTCCCCCTGCCGGCCCCCCAGCTCGACCGCTTCATGATCCAGCTCTCCCTGGGATACCCTGACCCGCAGGATGAAGCAGAAATTATCAAGATACATGGACGGGACGACGCCTGGGATGGCTTCGGGCCTGTTGTCAGCTCCCGCAGGCTCTTTGAGTGGCAAAAACTGGTTGATTCTGTAACCATACATCAAGAGGTCATCGAGTACATAGTCGCCTGTGTTCGTGAAACCCGCTACCATCCGGACGTGCACATGGGCTCAAGCCCTCGAACCGGCGTCAAGCTTTCCCGCCTTGCAAGGGCACTGTCCCTCATTCGCGGTGATAACTTCGTAACCATCGATACGGTCAAAGAGATATTCAATCCCGCTGTCTCTCACCGTATGATCATGAAAGACCCCACCCAGGATACCGCCCAACTGCTCGCGCAAATTCTCAGCTCAGTCCCGGTTGATCCTACAGAAGCAAGGAAGCACAGGAAAACAGCAGCACGCCAATTTGGGAACCCGTAATGAGATTTCAGGTGTACTCTCTGAGCCGTGCATTGATGGAACCCGCAGCCCCCCGCTGGATGAGCCGCATCCTGTATCACTACCCTTTTACCCTGTCCGGAACAACACTCTTCATAATTGCTGTAGTTATGCTCGGTAAAAGCTATACGACGGGCAACCCCTACGGGCTTATGCTTGCACTATTTGCCTTCTCTGCCCTCTGCATCCTCTCCCTCGGAGGGCGGCTCCAGGCGTCGCGCATCGGAGGAATCCAGGTGCAATGGGATACCACCCGCCCGCTATATGCAGGAGTAGAGGGGAGCAGGCAGCAGCTCTGGATCAACGGCATACGGCCTCTCTCCTTTTACCGCCTCCACTTCAAGGTCAGCGGCAACATGAAGGTGGGGAGGGATACATACCTCTACGTATCAAGGGAAGCTTCCTCTGCGGGAGGCGAATCCATGGAGGTTCCCATTTTCCTGTCTCTCACAGGTGAGCTTGACGCACGAGGCTCCCTGAGCCTTCGTGATGTCTTCGGATTGACCAGAGCCCGCTTCGGGCCCGATTTCCGGAGGAAGCTCCTCGTACAGCCAGGGCCCTTTGCGAACGCCTCGAGCTACCACGTCGAAGCGATCGGCGGTTTTGAGGAGAAGCACCGCCAGAAGAGCGCCGAGGAGGAGCGCTACTTCATGCGCGAATACATCCCCGGCGACCGGTACAGAGATATTAACTGGAAATCTTCAAGCAGATTGTCCCAGCTCTTTACAAAGATATCACCCTTCACTCAGGAAAAGACAAGGTTGATACCGGTCGAATTCAGGCATTTCCGCAAGGACGGGGGAGAGACAGCTGAATCCGTAGCTCACCTGAACCAGCTCAAGAGCTGGCTGCTCTCATTCCTCCGCACGGTAAAGCAGGACAACCCGGATTATCACTTCCTGATAAAAACAGGAAAGGGAGCATTCAGGATCGAGCGGGAGGAGGACATCGACCGCTTCAGCCTGGAGCTAAGCTCCATTTTCTTTCAGCCCGAGCCTGCTGACAGTCAGGCTGATCCAGGTGCTGGCGAGCTGTTCATCTTTTCAACTCCCTACGATGAAAATCTCCCAACAGTGCTTGCCTCATACCCCAGGGCATCCATGTACATCTTTATAACTACGCCGCCCGGGGTTAGTGGAAGAAAGCCAAAAACGGTTTATATCTTCCCGTCAACCCGTGCGTTTGCCCTCCCGGACCTCTGGGTTATTCGCAGGGAAAGGCGCCTGAGAAAGCCTGAGATCGGTGTACTTGAAAGAGGGAGGTTCGATGAGCACCCAATCGAGGTAAAAATACTGGGGCGCGGTGATTAAAACGGGGTAATTAAATGAAAAGCATCGACCAGAAATCCTGGACCATGCAATTACTCTTTTACACAAGACTGATCCTATACATACTTGCCTTCCTGCTACCGGTGCTACATCCCTCCATAGCCGTGCCTTACGACAGGATGGGTTTGTGGATGTGGTTCGTCCTGGTGCCAGGGGAGATGCTCATAAGCTACTACCTTGCACCTCCCAGGTGCCGTGCAGCAACCTGGGTCCTTGCAGGGGGCGGTCTTCTCCTTTTCTCGATCATCGTGTTCACCATCTTCAGCACATATACCCTCATGTTCATCGCCGTGGGCTGCGCCGCTTTCATTACAACCGCCCTGATATTCAAAACCGGCGGCAGAGGCTACCCCGTTGCCGTATTCGAGCCATTTTTCCTGGGCTTCCTCTACTACAAGATACTGTCTTTCTCCAGGGCTTCTGAATCGATCGCCAGGGAAAGCTGGGGGATAACAAGGCTTATACTGATCCTGATCGGGTGTGCCTTTCTCATCCACGGGATGGTGCTCTACTTTGCGGCTCACACAAGCAGTAAGCCTGGAGCACGCCTGAAGGAGGCGTGGCTTTTCCCAATCCTGCTTCTGCCCCCACTGCTCCTGTTTGTCCTTGTGCTTCCCCCGGATTTTGTGAGCAACGCCGTCGTTTTCAACCTGCTTAAACCACCGCCGAAGCCGAAGCCCTTCCCACTCGATGAGTGGGGCAACGGGCTTGAATGGGGCAACCTGCTCTCTGACGACCAGTTTGACGACGCACAATTGCGCGGAGTGCCTCCCGGCGGACTCTTTCGGGATGGAGACCGGTACGGCAACAGAGAATCACCTGGAGAGGAAGGGGGCATGCTTGAGGGAGTGCCCGCAGAGGAATGGTACGGCCAGCGAATGGGAGAGGGAGGCGAGAACAGGCAGTACGCCGTCATGGTTGTTGCAAGCTCACGGCAGCCGGTCTACGCCGCTTATGCCTACTTCGACCATCTCGACCCGGAGAGAGGTTTCCTCCTCGGGGAAGACGAGCCTCTCAACGACCTTGCCTACCTGCGCCTGCTCGAAACCTGGCAGGAGAGGGCAATCCCTCCCGATATGGAGCGGCACCCGCAGCCCATCTACTATATCTCCACCCTTCCGGAAAGGGTACTGGCCTA
>CAZPCG010000149.1:0-5683 GCA_964584875.1 uncultured Spirochaetota bacterium | reverse complement strand
GTATGAATATTTATACAACTTTATATAACGGCCTTAACAGCCTCTATTGCCACCTCCAGCTGTCTGTCATCGGGTTCTTTTGTGGTAATCTTTTGCAGTAGCAATCCAGGAGAAATAAGAAGATTAATTACAAAGCTTTTCTTCAGACGGTAGGACAGCTTGAGAAGCTCATAGGATAAGGAGGCAATAATTGGAAGGGCAATGATAAGATGGAGAAGGATGGTCAGCGCCTTCCTGTATAGCAGAGGAAGGGTTACGAAACCACTGTAAATGGTTGTAAGGGCGACTGTAATAAGGGGAAAAACGATGATCGTGATAATAAATACGAAGAAGAGGAAAGAGGTCCCGCATCTAGGGTGCAGGGTTCTAAACTTTCTCACCTCTTCGACAACGAGCGGTCTGCCCGCCTCATAGCAGAAAATAGACTTGTGCTCGGCCCCGTGGTACTGAAATGTCCGCCTTATATCCTTTATGAAAGAGATGACGATGATATAGAGGAGAAATACGGCTAGTCGTATTACCCCGGCTATGCCATTAAACAGGAATGGATGGTCCTGCTCAACGATACCGATGAAATGCGTTGAAATATTGGGCAGGATCACAAAGAGCGCAACCCCAAGTGCTACAGCAGGTATCATACCGAGGGTTATCAGAAGGTTTGATTGACCCCGGGCATTCCTCGATGTGGGCGCCTGCTTTTGATTGGCCTCAGCAATCTGGAGCTCTGCAGAATACAGGAGGGCCTTCACACCGAGGATGAGATTTTCGATAAGAGCCGTAATGCCCCTGATGAAGGGTGACTTCAGCATCCTGTAGCGCTGCGCAGGACTTCTGATAACATTCTTCACCACCTCAATGTTGCCATCGGGCTTTCGAACAGCGATCGCATACACATCCCTGTTTCGTATCATCACTCCTTCGATAACAGCCTGACCTCCAACATGCTGCGTTCTCTCATGTGCACTGCTCATGACGCTGAACACTCCTCACTTCCAGGGATCATGCATCCTTGACACCGGCAGTGGGCGCTGTGAATTTAAACATGTACCGATACCACACGGGGTGGAACGTAGCAAAAACACAAAAACCCGGGCATAGAAAGGCATTTCAACCACAGGGGACAATCTTTCTGACTGGATCGTACGACAGGAGGGTAAAACAAGGTGATGAAAGAAAGGCTCACTGCTTCCCACTCTTTTTAATATTGTACTTCTTTCTGAACCGCTCAATTCTTCCTGCAGTGTCAACCAGTTTTTGCTTTCCTGAAAAGAATGGATGACATGCGGAACATATTTCAACATGGCTCAGTTCAACAGTCGATAGCGTTTCCATCCTATTCCCGCATGCGCATGTTATGACAACAGGTTTGTACGATGGGTGTATTCCCTTCTTCATGAGCATCTCCAAAACAGCGAACTCCCCAGAATATACTAGTGATATTCCTTTCCTGCAACTAATTTTCTTCAGGTGCTGGCTCAATTCAGGAAGAGTTGTTCATCGACCTCAGGAAAGCTGCATTGTTCTTAGTAGCCTTCATCTTTTCGATCAAGAGCTCCATCAGCTCTACCTCGTCCATCGGCTGCATGACTTTTCTCAGAACCCACAGCTTCTGCAGCTCCGTCTCAGTTAACAGTAGCTCTTCTTTCCTGGTCCCGGATTTCCATATACCGATGGCCGGAAATACCCTCCGGTCGACGAGACGTCTATCGAGGTGGATTTCCATATTACCGGTCCCCTTGAACTCCTCAAATATGACCTCATCCATCCTGCTGCCGGTATCGATGAGCGCTGTGGCTATTATGGTAAGGCTACCACCCTCCTCGATATTCCTCGCAGCACCGAAGAAGCGTTTCGGCTTGTGGAGTGCGTTCGAATCCACCCCTCCGGAGAGGATCTTCCCCGAAGTCGGCACAACCTGATTGTAAGCCCGGGCGAGCCTGGTGATGCTGTCGAGCAGGATGACCACATCCTTCTTATGCTCGACCAGCCGCTTGGCCTTTTCAATCACCATCTCAGCAACCTGAACGTGCCGCGTTGCTGGCTCATCGAAGGTAGAGCTGATCACCTCGCCGTTGACGTTTCTCTGCATGTCGGTGACTTCTTCTGGTCTTTCATCAATGAGCAGCACAATCAGGATGATTTCCGGATGGTTTGTTGTAATCGAATTTGCGATCTGCTGTATGATTATTGTTTTTCCCGTTCTGGGAGGGGCAACGATGAGGCCTCTCTGTCCCTTTCCAATGGGCGTAAATAAATTCACTACGCGCATTGAGATGTGGTCGGAATGTGACTCGAGATTTATCCTCTCATCGGGATAGAGGGGCGTGAGATTGTCGAAGAGTATCCTCTTCTGTGCCACTTCGGGGTCATCAAAATTGACAGCTTCCACCCTCAGCAAGGCGAAAAAGCGCTCATTTTCCTTTGGCGGCCGTACCTGACCTGAGACTGTATCCCCTGTTTTTAAACCGAATAGCCTTATCTGTGAAGGTGAGACGTATATATCATCGGGCCCGGGCAGGTAGTTGTAGCTGGGTGATCGCAGAAAGCCGTAGCCATCTTGAAGAATTTCAAGGACACCTGATGCGAAAATGAGACCGTGCTTTTCTGTTTGGGCTTGAAGTATCGCAAACATCAAATCCTGCTTCTTCATCCTGCTTATGCCCTCGATTCTAAACTCCCTTGCAAGAGAGGACAGACCTGATATGGTCATATTTGCAAGTTCATTGATGTTTAATTTTGCGAAGTTGATTTTCCTCTTATCCTCGGCCTTTTTCTTCGTCTTTCTGATGACAGCAACCTTCCCGGTCCCAGCCCCGGCTCCACCGTTTCCTTCCATCTCGTGAAGCTCACCTTCATCAAGCAGTGGTGATGCGTCCTCTTCATACATTGGCTCCTCCACCGGCTCCTCGGATGGGAGAGAATCTTCTTCCTTAAAGGATTCGCTGTGTGGGGCAGCTTCACTTCCCTCTTGGAGCTCAACATTGTTGTCATCAACAGGAATGATATCATCATTCCTTTCACTAAAATCATCCTGGTTTTCCATAATAATTCTAATTCTCCTTCACTATGCTATAAAAGTTTCCATATTATTGAGGAATACATCATTCGAAAATCAATCACCGCAAGCTATGATATATCTGCACAGGTTTTGTTAGATTATTTGAGAAATTAATGCAAGGTTCGTAATGAAATTACTTATATGCAGTCCTCGTTCTTTTCTGCAATCCTCGCTCCCGCATAGTTGTCGTAGAACAGATACTTGATGTGGAGTGTTTAAGAGGTTTATTTTAACAGTAGATTTTAGGTATGTCGTATACATAAAAATTACATTATAAAATAATATGTGTCAATAAAAAAATATAGTTTCACTGGAGAATATTTCCTGCTTTTTCGATAAGGTTTATGAGCTCCTGAACCAGGTGCATCATCTCATACTCGATCACATCACTTACAGAAACCATATCGTTTATAATGAAGGAGTCTTCAATCTTCTTTAATCTGTATGAAAGCTCCCTGCAGAGACCCATCAGGGACTGCTGAGCCTCATCCGCTGATATCCCCTCGACTCTTTTATCATTGAAGAACCACTGCAACACCCCCAGTACCTCTTCGAGAACCTCGGTTAGACGGCTGAGATCGCGGAATGCTGCCCGGTCCTTCCCAATTTGAAGACTCCCGGCAATGCTCTGACACCATCCGAGGGACTGGCGCAACAGCACACCGGAATCATTTAAAACTACACGGTTAAATGATGCTCCCATATTATTGCTGTCTTTGAAGAGGTCTGAGTGTTTCATCATGCCCCAGACTGCTGCCTTTTGCAAAAACCCGCAAAGTTCTTTCAGGAGAGCAGTGATCCTTTCGGCATCCTCTTTCTCGATGTACCGTTTCGTAAAAACCACTCTCATGCTCTCAAGCTCCATCAACAACTCCCGCATGTTTCTGCCCCGATCGTTTAAAACCACCAGATCATTCACTTTTAAGGTTTGGAGCGCACTATCAATCCCATCATGGATAAGGAACAATCCCTCGAGGATTGCCTCATGGTATATGATGCAGTAAGACCGCAGATATTCCTCCATGACCTTCTGAATGTACTCTCCCACGGTCGCCATGGTACCCAGGGCAAGTTCTATCCTGCTTAAGGCCACAATCCTCACTTCATGAACGGAGGATACATCCTTCTGGAAGGCTTCAAGCCTGAAATCAAGCGGCACTGCCATTCTGTCAACAGACACGGAATTGATGATGCCGCCCCGCCCCAGAAGCCAACCCTCAAGGCTCTTCAACACCTCTGCAAGATTCCTCTCATGCTCGAGTGCATAATCAAGCTTTATGCCGTTGATCAATATATCCATTTCATCCCCCTATCATTGAGACCGCATGCAGCCTACTTGTTCTTGAATTGGCCCGAGATATTTTCCATTCTCTTCTGATTCTGCTCAAGTTCGTTTAGCGCCTGCTGCATGACGGTAAAATCCTTCTCGAGCTTTCGCCTGTACTCCTCAAGGTGCTGGTTCCAGCTCTCTATGCTCTTCTCCTGATCCCTGATCTTTGCATCCGTATTGCGAAGGTGATAGGTAACAATCCCATTTCGGGGTTCTATGTATCCCTTCAGCGTCGTATCAAGGACAAAACCGAGGCCATTATCTATCACCATGTCGTTGTTCATGTCTGATCCGAAAAGCTGTTGTATCGAAGCGGGGTCCCTCTGAAAGGTTTCAATAAATTTGTCCTCATCGACCTGCAAGTACCCCCCCTTTATGTCGCTCCAGGTCGCCCCGCCCTTGCCCATCGATATACCGATCTGTGCAAGGAGGGTAAGATCCCTACCCCTCTGGGTGGGGTATGGGTTCATCATGATTGTCTGCAGCTTGCTCTTCAGACCCATTACCGCAATATCACCCGCAAGGATGCCAACCTCGTTCTTCTCCGTGAGATTTCCACTCGAAACAACCTTCGTCTGTTCATTGATAAACTTGAGCAGTTCATTGTACTTCCCTATCAGATTAACAACGCTGCCGGTTATTCTCTCAAAATCACGCTCCACTGTGAGCACAGCATCCTCATCGCTCGCCTTCCTGATGGTGAGAGTGACCCCTTTAAGAGCATCATCGATCTGATTCGTGTCCCTCTCAACCCTCACTCCATCAACGCTGATGACCGCATTTCTGGCTTCCTGTACAGGGTGCCTCGGAACCGCCCCTTCCCTCACAGATTCATCTACCAGAGAAAGATTTCTGTACTCCAGCTTTCTTGCGGTATTTTTATTGATGAAAAGTATACCGGTAATGAGCTGATCTTCTTTTGCAATATCGGTGAGCCTGAAGGTATAATCTCTGAATTCGCCCCCTACAGGCTCAACTCTGGTTGAGCTCACAACCCCGCGATCACTCTTCACCCCAAACACCGCATCATCCCTGATCTCAGGTTTTCGCTCCACAACCTTTTTTTCAACCACTACTCCGGGAACCGGTCTTCCCCCTTCAACTTCAACATCCCTCACCGTCACCGAACCGATGCCCCTGAGCTCGGGCCAGGTAAGGGGTGGTTCCTCCTTTTCAGGAGGTATTTCCACGGCCCTGAGCTGTACCTTCAGCACGATGTCAGGTGTTGCCCTGACAGGCGCCTCGAGGCGTAACTCCACGCTGTTTTCTGGCTCAAGGATGAGCGTTTCCTCTTC
>CAZPCG010000148.1:0-5694 GCA_964584875.1 uncultured Spirochaetota bacterium | reverse complement strand
AAACCTTCTGAAAAGAGGCGTTGGGCCAATTGTAGAGTTCGGAGGTTCGGAACAGGCCACACCGCCCATGATGTCATCCAGGCTCTATGACGAGCTTGTCGTTCCATATGACGGTATGCTAATGGAACTCGTTCACACTCACAACTGCTTTGTGAGGGTGCACTGTCATGGTAAAATTAAAGAAACTCTGCCAAAATTGCTCAAAATGGGTGTGGATCTCTTAAACCCCGTGGAAAGCCCGCCGGGCGGCGACATTGAGCTTAGCGAGGCAAGGGAGCTTACATGGGGTAAAATGACCCTTGAAGGAAACATTCAATTCAGCGAGCTGGAGTTTGCCTCGGAGGAAAGGATCGATACGCTGGTAAAAGAAGCGGTCGCTGATGGAGGAAAAGAACGATTCATCCTCACCGCAACCGAGTGGCCGATCACCTATCTATCCGATCGTCAGAGGCGCAATTACATCCGGTTCATAGACTCGGGAATGAAATACTGCTTCTCATAGATAAAAGATTGATTTAATATTTGCAAAGAATGAGCTTTCATGATAACCTATGTTTACCCCATGTAATCTCTATGACGAAAGGAGGGATCAATGTTAAAATTAAAACTTCTTCTCATGTTCTTCTTGCTATTGTGCCTTCCCATGGGCTTTTCGTTTGCAGGCGGCGGCAAACAGAAAGCCGAGGAGGGAGCACTTACGGGAGAAATCAGCGTCTGGAAACTCGGGGGCACACCAAAGGAAGTGGAATACTGGCCTGTGGCCAATAAGAAGTTTGAAGAGCAGTATCCCAACATAAAGCTCAACTACAGCTACTTTTACGGCCAGATAAGGAGACAGAAAATCATCGGCGGCTTTCAAACTAAAAACCTGGCGGACGTCGTCATTGCCTTCGGACAGGATATTCCGGATTTTGCAGGACTAAACATCATCCAACCCCTCGATGAAATAGACGCAGCGGTAGTGGAATCATGGAAAGACCGCATTATCCCGGAGATATGGAACACCTGCATGTACCAGGGGAAACTATACGCCTTCCCGAATTATGTCGACATGGGAACTTTTTTAGCCTACAACCTCGATGCCTTCGAGGAAGTTGGCCTGAAAGATCCGCCCCGGAACTGGACGGAGCTGAAGGAGTACGCTGCCAAGCTGACAAAGCCCGACAGGCCCGGTGTTGCGCTTCAGGCTACCCTGGCGCCGGTCGATACGAACATCTTCGAGGGAATTGCCTATGCCAACGGGGGCAGATTCCTTGACGAGGAGAAGGGCAAGATCATGATCAACGAGCCCGGGTTTGTGGATGCGTTAAAACTGTACAACGACCTGATAAGAGGTGGATACACGAACAAGGGCCTCACCGAAAGCCGGTTCTGGGAAGGAGCGCATCTGTTCGGCGAGCAGAAAGTTGCAATGTGGGCAGGCCTCTCCTGGTTGATATCCCCCTGGTTTCCCGCCGACCCGAAGACATTTCGATGGGAGGGAACGCTGTTTCCGCGGCCCGACAGACCCACCGGGCAATACACACCTGCCGCCACCATTATGGACCCGACAGCAGCGTTCATGATCACCACCCTCAGCAAGAATCCGAAGGCTGCTCTGACCTATGTTGATTTCTGGGCACAACCCGAGCAACTGCTCTTCTACGATGGCTCCAGAGAGGTAGCGCGGGTTCCTGCGTATAAGAGGAGCTACGATTCGCCCCATCTGGCAAGGGTCTGGCCCGAGTGGGTGCGGCTTTACAAAGCAGGGGAGCTCTTCAAGGGCTCTTTACCCATGCCCAGGTTCATCGGCCTCTCTGAGGCTGAAACCAATCTTGCAAAGGCAATTCAGGCAGTGGTGCTCGGCCAGAAAGACCCTCAGAGTGCTCTTGATGAGGCAGCCAAGAAATCCCAGGAGCTCTACGATATTCTGCATGAATAATAGCCGTGCCCTTTGAGTACCCTTCACATTTATTCTGCAAGGGAGAGCGGTGCAAACCGCTCTCCCACATGGTATTGAAAGAAAAAGGAATCGATGCGGTAATATGGTCAAGAAGCTGCGGTTGCCATATTTATTGATAGCCCCCACCTTTATCATCGTCGCTGTGTTGGTCGCCTATCCCATCTTTGATGTGATCAGATTGAGCTTCACCGATCTGCTCCTCCTTCGACCTGGAACGGGGAAATTCGTCGGTCTGAAAACTTTTACAAGGACCTTTGCGGATCCTGTATTTCCTCTTGTCATTCGAAACACCTTTCTCTGGATGGCACTTGCGACACTTTTTTCCATAGGGATCGGACTGGGTGTAGGGTACTATCTCAGCTTCGACTGGAGGATAAACAGGCTTCTGAGAGCAGTAATTCTCCTTCCATGGATTCTTCCACCCGTAATATCCGCAAGCATCTGGCAGTGGATGGTGCATTCTGATTTTGGCGTCATCAACGATGTATTGATAAAACTCAGGATTCTCACAGAAGGATTTGCCTGGCTGGGAGAGCCAAAAATAGCCCTTTATGTGCTCATAGGGGTGATGGTGTGGAAAAATGTTCCCATGCTCTCTATACTACTTTCGGCTGCCTTTCAGGGGGTGCCCGCCGAGCTTCTTGAAGCAGCCACGATCGACGGGGCGTCTGATTGGCAGAAGTTCAGACGCATATCGCTCCCCACAATAAGCTACACGCTGCTCATCCTCATGGTCATTGTCTCGATCTGGAACATACAGCAGTTTGTTATTATATGGATAACCACGAGAGGGGGTCCGATAAACTCGACGCACATATTACCGACATACATATATGAAATGGCCTTCACCAATTTCAGATTCGGACAGGCGGCAGCACTTTCGGTGATAACCATACTCATACTCATGGGCATCAGCGTGATTTATCTGTTGCTGTTCAGGAGAACGGGAAAGTAAATGAGGTATCCATGCCCATTAATATAAAGAAAGTATCAAAATCAGCTGTTATTAACCTGGTCGGTATTATCATACTCATTTTTATTCTGTTTCCCATAATATGGGTCGCAATAACATCCCTGAAATCTCACGATGAGCTTTTTGCGATCCCCATAAAGTACTTTCCAAAGAAACCGACCCTCCAATCGTACAAGGAAATATTTTTCAAAGGATACTGGTCAGGACAGGCTCTACTGTGGCACCAGTATCTTCTGAACAGCCTCTTTGTGGCAGGTATTTCAACATTTTTTGTCCTCCTCTTTGGCTCCATGGCGGGTTATGCCTTTTCCAGATTCCAGTTCAGAGGGAATAAAGCCCTTTTAGCCACGCTCATACTGACTAGGATGCTCCCCGGGCCGGCGCTTATGGTCCCCATCTACGTGATGATCAGCAAATATGGACTCCATGACACGCTCTGGGGGCTCATTTTAGTGCATTCAGCCTTCGGTCTTCCTCTCACCACATGGCTCATCGCTGGTTTCTTTAAAAGTGTCCCCAAAGAACTGGAAGAAGCTGCAATCGTTGATGGATGCAGCAGAATAAAAGCGCTCATGCGGGTTGTAATACCCCTCGCCTTCATTGGTATCATATCCGTCGGGGCCTATCACTTTGTCGGCTCATGGTCAGAGTTCGCCTTTGCATCTATACTCCTCGAGACCCAGAAAATAAGGACTGCTCCTGTAGGGTTGGGAGACTTCATCTTTCTCTTTGGCGCATCCTACTTCAACCGAGTCGGAGCAGCTGCCGTTACAATGGCCGTCCCCATAACGGTGATCTTCCTCTTTGCCCAGCGGCACTTCGTGAGAGGATTTCTGGCTGGAGCGCTGAAAGAATAATCGAAAAATCCTTATTATCCGGCCATCCCCTTAATCGGCATTAATCAGCATTCACAAATTCCTCAAACGTCCGCTGTACCCAGGCGATGCTTATGGCCGCCGCAAGTGAATTCCCAGTGATGATGCCCAGCCATACGCCAGGGACGCTGAGCTTCAGTACGTAAACATAGAAATATGCCATCGGTATGGGGATGAGCGCAAGCTGTAGCGCGGTTATGACAAGACCCGGGATAGGGCGCCCGATTGCCTGAAACGATGCCCTTCCGAGTATTGCCGAAGAGGCGAGGATGAATGAAAACTCTACTGTGCGGGTCTGCTTTACCGCGTAGCGTGCCACGGCGTCAACATCGGTGAAGAAGGGGAAGAGCCTGGGTGCAAAGAGGACGAGCAGGGCGGCAAGAAAGGAGATGACGCATGCTCCTGCAAAAAGACCGTTTTTCCAGATCCTTATGACCCGCCTGAAGTTGCACCTCCCGAAGTTCTGCCCTATCATTGTTATGAGGGAGGCCCCGATCGCATACACCGGGACGATGAGCACCTGATCAAAGCGGCCGCAGAGGGAGAAGGCAGTCAGGGCGAGGGGATCGATTTTAACAACAATCCGGTTGAAAAACAGGTATCCTGCAGCCATGGTCATCTGGCCTGCAATCTGGGGGAAGCCAACAGAAATGATCTTTTTCATGATGCCAAAGTCAATGTTTCTCAGCTTCCACTCTATGAGAACCAGAGTTTTCCTTTTGATGAAAATTCTAATCAGGTAGGCCCCGCCAATTACCTGGGACACTACGGTGGCAATGCCTGCACCCCTTACCTCAAGCCCCAGCAGAAAGATAAAAACAGGGTCAAGGGCGACATTCGTAATGGTAGAGATGATCATCGCAATCATCACCCTGTCCATTAGCCCCTCACCCTGGAGGATGCCAAGCAGCACATTCCCCGTGATCATTAACAATGCAGCAGGAAGGATATATCGAAAGTACTCCAGGGCATGGACGTAGTAATCGCCGCGAGCGCCGAGGAAAAATACGATCTCCTCGTCGAATGCGTAGCCGAGTGCGGTTATCGCCGCTGATACAGTCCCGGTAATGAAGAACCCCGATTCGGCGGTGCGGTTCAGAACCAGGTGATTTTTTTCGCCGATCGTACGGGCCACAAGCGATCCAACCCCTATCAGCATTCCTGAGCTGATAGCAACAGCAAAGAAGAGGAGAGGGAAGATAAGGCCCACTCCCCCGACGTAGGATGGGTCAGCCAGGTCGATTCGGCTTATCCATATCGTATCAACTATGCCGTAAAAAAGCTGGAAGACCATCCCCGTGAAAATGGGGAGGGTGAGCCGTGCGAGAACCTTCAGTACGGGTCCTTCGAATATCCCCTCGATTTCGCCCTTCTTGAAAGCCGTATCTTTAGCGGAGGTTTCTGGCATTTTCACCTCGTTTTGCTGCGCAGTGCAAGCAGGTCCGTCGTAAGTGCGATGTAGATATGAACGATGATGGGGATGAGGATTGACTTCGTTATGAGGGCAAAGATCCCGAAGATGATGCCCATGATGAGCGAGCCCGCCGCTTCGCCTTTCTCCTCTGAGAGGTGGACCGCCATATAAATTGCAGTCATCGTGAAAATGGCAGGCCATGCGCCCATGGACCGTGCAAGGGAGAGAAGCAGAAAACCACGCATGCAGAACTCATAGGCTATGAGGTAGGGTATCCAGCACAGTGAGTTTATAAGAATGTAGCCTGTGTCCCACTGCTCCGGCACCTTCTTCAATGCACCGGGGGTTTTTGCGTTTACAAAAAGCACAGGAAAGAGCAGGGCACAGAGCGCTGAGGCCGGTGCGAAGAAGATGGGGGGTATTGATAATGAGAGGCCCAGCTCACCAGGCTGTCTTTTGAGAATTATCGTTCCGATCATGAAAGGAAAAA
>CAZPCG010000147.1:0-5701 GCA_964584875.1 uncultured Spirochaetota bacterium | reverse complement strand
AAACAATGTCAAGAATATTTTTTCCCTGTATTTTGCTCAACATATTTGCAGAGGTTTGTTGACGGACCATACATTCTCTTCTATTTTGTCATTGAACAGTGAGGCAGTAGTTCATTGCAAAAAAAAATCTTCACCGGTTTGAGCCTCATGCACCAGGAGGCCATGCATGATAAAGAAATACGCAATCCTCGATGAGAAAATAAGCGAGTCCACAGAGGAACCGTGCCCCATTCTCATCTTCATCAATCCAAACGAAGACGAAAAAAAGTATCTCGTCGAGGAGATGAAGATCGACATGCACACCCTCAATTCCACCGTGGATCCCGAAGAACTTTCCCGTATTGAGTTCGAGCCAGAGCACATTGCGATGATACTCAAAAGACCACGGAACTACTCTTCGGCCGAGCAGTTCGTCTTCAAAGTCTCCTCAATGGGGATGTTTCTGTTTGAAAACAGGCTCATCGTCGTTCTCCCCGAAGACATCGATCTGTTCGAGGGGAAACAGTTCCAAAAGGTTTCATCACTGATAGAGCTGATCCTCAAAATCATTTACCGGACAATCATACACTACCTCAACCACCTCAAGGTTATGAACATGGTGGCCGAGTCCCTGGAGCAGAAGATCCAGACTGCGATGGAGAACAGGTACCTCATCAACCTGTTCACCCTCGAAAAGGGGATGGTGTACTACTACAACGCCATTCACTCGAACGGTGTTCTCATCGAAAAGCTCAAGAACTTCGCGGGAAAGATAGGCTTTACCTCTGAAAACATAGCATTCCTCGATGACATCATCATCGAGAACAACCAGTGCTATAAACAGGCTGAAATCTATTCAAATGTCTTAGCAAGCCTCATGGATGCCCGAGTATCCATCGTGAACAACAACCTCAACCTTCTGATGAAGACCCTGAACATCATCATGATCGTCATAATGGTCCCGACGTTCGTGGTGAGCGTATTCTCGATGAACGTCAAGATCCCCTTTGCCCATCTTCCCTATGCGTTCTGGATTATACTCGGAATCGGAGGCGCGGTGCTCACAACTTTCATGCTCATCTGGAGGAGGTTCAGGAGTAGATAGTGCGTATTGGATAACCAGTGCGATTTTGCGGATGAGAATCGGCTTCATAACGGGCGCTTGAATACCACTTCCACGTGCCTTTTTTCAATTATTATCTCACTGAACCCCGCATTCTCAAAATTAAAAATTATGCAGTCGGGAAACAGAGTGGAAAATACTTTGCAAAGTGGATAAAAGATAGGTTTCTACAGGCCAAGGATTTTATGACATGTCCTGCACGGTGGAGGAAGAGGGGGCAGTAGAACCTCGCGGGGAGGCTCCATTGTGAAAAGGGAACTGTATATCTCCTCTATCCTTTTCCGCCGCTTGGTGAAACAATCCCTGAACTCCCCGTATTCGGCTTTATTCCATATCGTTCCAAAGGGTTCTTTGAAGAGATTGCCAAAACTCACTTTCTCCATCCGGGTCTCTTTCCCGCAGAATATCCTTCTGAAGGGGGATGGTACTGGAGGGTGGAGGAAGACGCAGGGTGATACCTCACCCTCAACTGATACATAGATGTTTCTCAGAGGATTATCAGCGCAAACTGCTACCTCCTCTGGAGAAAGAGACGGCAGATGAATCCTGATGTTCAAATGTTTTGCCCTCTCTTTCGCCTCTTTCAATATCTTCTCATATGGGCTGGTACCACCACAGGTAAACACCCTCTGGGAATCCTGCCAGGCATTTGTTACCTGGATGATGTTTATGAGCACCATCTCTTCCATCTTTAGCTTTTTAGCAAGCTCTATGAGCAGGGGTACTTCGTCAACATTGCTCTGGAGCATAAGATAAACGAGATGGAGCTTGGGGCTTCGGGGACCACCTTCAGAGGCTGTTCTTCCAAAGAGCTCAATCGAGCTGATCAGGCTGTCGAAATCGGCGGATGGACGAATTGCATTGTGGGTTTTGGCTGTTGCTCCTGCGAATGAAAATCCGATGAAATCGATTCCGACACTGCACAGTTCAACGATGTACGCTGCGTCAAGTCCTGCTCCGCTGGTCACAAAGCCGGTTAGGGCACCTTCTGCCTTTGCGCGCTCGATGAAGTCTAGCAGCTTCGGGTGGAGCAGCGGCTCGCCCCATCCCTCGAGTACCACATGCTCAACGTCGTGGAAGTACGGGGCAATGGCTTTGAAATCATCGATGTCCATATCCTTCTGGTGCAAGTTACTGTACGCCGCTTTAATGCACACCGGGCAATGAGAGTAGCACCTTGTTGTAATCTCAACCTGCCAGGCAAGAAACCGCTTCCTCCTGGCTTTCCCTTTTGACCTTTTCAAAATGCCCATCTTTTTCTGATGACTCATTATCCAGATGGAATTTCCTTTTCCCTGTAAGTATATCTGCCTGCAAGCTGTTTTCAAACTGGTTTCGCATCACTCACTTATACACGAAACCTTTCAACAACGGTTGTCCATAGCATCATGTGAGCAGTACATTGACGTGGTAACTGAAGGCAGGAGGGAGCCATGGGTGCATTCACGAAGAGAGAACTGTACACCTGGTGCCATATACCCTACGACCGGCTTGAAACTCACCCTGACCGGAAGGTGCCCTTCCGTCTGGTGAAGGATTCAGAGGATATGGGAAGGGTGATGGCCGGGGAGCTCGTTGAGCTGATCAGGCGGAACAACGGTGTGGGAAAGCCGACAAGGGCCATTATCCCCTGCGGTCCGAGCTGCTGGTACAGGCCCTTTACCGAAATGGTGAACAGGGAAAAGGTAAGCCTGAATAACCTTATCGTGTTTCACATGGACGACTGCCTCGACTGGCAGGGCCGTCCCCTCCCGAAAAACCACCCCTACAATTTCCGGAGCGTCATGGAAGGGGTCTTTTACAGTCCTGTTGACGATGCCCTTGCCGTCCCCGAGGAGAACAGGAACTGGCTTACACCCTTCAACATCGAAGATATAAGGGAAAAGATACATGCAGAGCCGGTTGACATAACATATGGGGGGTGGGGACAGGATGGGCACGTTGCATACAATCAGGCGCGCCGTCACCCCTTCAGCCAGGTGACCATCGATGAGGTGAAAAATTCAACAATCAGGGTACAGGAGAACAACATCGATACCATCCTTGCCCTCGCCCAGCGCACTTTCGGTGCCGCATACCAGTTCGTGCCGCCTATGTCGGTGACGCTGGGGGTTAAGGAGTGTCTTGGGGCAAGGAAGGTGCACCTCTTCAGCGACACCGGAGCATGGAAGCAGACGGCGCTCAGGGTTGCCCTCTTCGGACCTGTAACGCCTGAATACCCGATAACGTTGCTGCAGGAGCATCCGGATGCGCTGGTTACGGCAACGATTGAGACAGCACGGCATCCGATAAGCGAGCATCCTGAATGGGACCTCGGAGCTGAATAAGTAATGAGTGAAAAAAATGTGAAGATAGGGATAGAAAGGGAGTGATTGTCCCGGCATGGAAAGAGTTGGGGAGATAAAGGATGGACCCCCTGAACGTGGATATCGATGCCTGTGACCATCGAGCCGTAATAGGTACCGGCGGAATCGGCACGGGTATGTTTTTCGCGCTCGAGGGGTCTCACACCCTGGGCAGGGAGGAGAGCAGAAGCGGGCACTTCATCAACCGCCGTGATTACTGCAAGCTCCACATTGTTTCACACTACGTGAAGGCCCTGCTCGGTCCCGGGTTCTGCACGATTCCAATAGGGCTTGTGGGGGATGACGAGGCGGGCAAAACCCTTTTGCGGGAGATGGAGGAAGCCGGCCTTGACATGACCTACGTTACCAGCCTGAAGGGGGCCCAGACTCTCTTCTCCTTCTGTATCATCTATCCCGACGGCTCTGGCGGCAACCTTACTACAAGCGACTCGGCCTCAGGGAGGGTTTCCCCCGATTACGTTGAGGGAGCTAGGGGTGCCTTCGCAAGATACAGGGGGAGGGGCATTGCCCTTGCGGTCCCCGAGGTTCCCCTCGATGCGAGGGCAAGACTCCTTGAGCTCGGTACCGCGCAATCCTTTTTCCGTGTGGCCTCTTTTACAACTGGGGAGTTGGAAGAGGTGATGGAGGCAGGTACGCTCGGGAGCGTTGACCTTCTCGCCCTGAACCTCGAGGAGGCAGCGCGGATTGCTTCGCTACTGGAGGGTAAAAAGGGTGGAGATGATCTTTTGAACCGCAAGCAGAGAAATGGAGGCAGAGATGAGGAGGTTGTAAGGAAGGCTATTGAATCCCTGGTGAATCTGCATCATTCACTGCTCGTCACGATAACGGCGGGAAAGGGAGGAAGCTGGGCCTGGGACGGCCGCCGCCTCAACCATGTTCCAGTTGTGGAAACTGAGGTTGTGAGCACGGCGGGCGCAGGCGATGCCTTCCTTGCCGGCGTCATTGCGGGGCTTGCAGCTGGCCTGCCACTTTTTGAAGCGCAGGAGCTTTCATCCCTTGTGGCATCTCTTTCGGTTACCTCTCTCCACACCATCCACAAGGGGATCAATCGAGGCCTTTTGAAAAACTTTTATCTCGAGAAGGGAGTGACCCTTTCAGAGAGGGTGAGGATGCTTATCGAGGATGCTTGTCATGGAGACAGTGTAACAGGATGAATAAAAGATGCGTTTGTATCGTTCGTATATAATTCCATTGTGGAGGAGTAGAAAAAGCAAAGAAGATCAGGATTAGTAGGGATAAGCAGGAGAGACAAAGAGGAGCAGGAGGACTCAAAATGAAAAAATTAATCTTGCTGCTTCAGGTAACCCTATTTATCGCTGCGATTGCCTCACCCATATTTGCCGAAGGGCAGAAGGAGGAGGAGGGAGGGCTGAGGTTTGGCTTTGTGTCCAGGAAGCTCACCCACCCCTGGTACGTTGAGGTGGAGAAGGGCATAAAGGCCAGGTGCGCAGAGCTGGGGATAGATTACCTTGTTGTAGATGCGAACCTCAGCGACGAGGCTTTCATGAAGGCTGTTGACAGCGTTATCGAAGAGGGAATCGACGGCCTGATGGTAGTTGTGACCGGGCAATCCCTGGGCCCGGCCATCGCTGATAAATGCCGGGAGGTTGGGATACCGGTTACATCGATCGATATTAAGATAAATGACTCCAGGGGAAAACAGATACCCTACGTAGGAATACCTGCCGGTGAGACAGGCGAGATGGGCGGGCATGCCCTTGCAAAGCTTGCAAAGGAGCGGGGTTTCTTCAAGCCTGGAAACGTGGTGAAGGTCATGCAGATCGATATGTCCTTCCTTTCGGTGGTGCGTGAGATGACAATGGGTTACCAGAGGGCATTGATGCAGGACCTGCCCCTGAAAAAGGAGGATTTTATCGTCCAGGAAAGCAAGACAGGGATGTTTGAGGAAAATCTACAGGTTGCAACTTCAATCCTGAATGCTCACCCGGAGGTGACTCACTGGATAGTGCCGGGTATAAATGAGGATGGAGCAATCGCACCGTTGAGGGCCTTCGAGAAAAAAGGCTTTCCCCTTGAGAGAGTTCTTGCATGCGGGGTCGGTGGTACCATTATCTCCTATGAGGAGTTTCAAAAGCCCCACAAAAGCTATATCGCAATCAAGCTGGAGCCCTTCAAGGAGGGAGAGGCGGCGGTTCAAATCCTTTATGATTATGTCAGTGAAGGAACACAGATGCCTCTCAACACGCTAATCCCGGGAGTAATCGTGACGAAA
>CAZPCG010000146.1:0-5713 GCA_964584875.1 uncultured Spirochaetota bacterium | reverse complement strand
TCGACCATATCTATGGTTTCATGATTAACCTCGGGAATAAGCAGTGGAACGTCGGAGTCCATCCGGTGGCTCGCCGTGTTTGAAAACACAGCAATGCCTTCCCCGGCAAGGTCGCTCTCGAGCCCCGTTGCAACATCGGAGGGAAGGGCTGAGAATGCTATTCTCAAACCCGTCTTTTTAATCTCTCCGGCTTCCGGTACGATCAGCTTCATGTCACAGATGTCGTCGGGAAGATTGCTCTGAAGCCTCCACCTCTCAGTATCGGCGTAGCGCGTTCCCCCCCTTCCGGCAGAAGCGACAAGCGCTGTAATTTCGAAATAGGGATGATCAACTAAAGCCTCAATAAATCGCTGTCCCACCATACCTGTTGCACCTAAAATCGCAACCTTCATCTTTGCCATGGCTTCCTCCATATATTATGAAAAAAGCCCACCGTTTCTGGCGGGCCTTCTCCCCTGCGGTAATTACTTCCCCGCCGTTTCCTCTTCCTGCCTCCCTCTGTGGTCTTTTTGAACTCTGCCATGGTTATGGCACCTTCCCCCACAAGACCTCTTCACTGTTAATGGGGATCGCATCTTCGAGGTATTCGGCTTACCCTCTATGCCTGTTTTAGTTAATGCAAATTTAAACAAAGGTCAAGACATTTCTTTATATATCCTTCAAGTTCTTCCTGCGACACTGTTTCACGCCGGCCCCGGGGCCTACTCCTTTGATTCCGCACATGCAAGCAGCTTGAAAACACCGGCAAGCCGTGCGTAGCACTCCTTGAAAATTCCATAGTATCCATTGTACAACCGAACATTTTTTTCATCCGGTTGAACCTCTTCTTCAACCCGCACGAACCTCTCGGCATCTTCAAGGGATGCAAAGATACCAGTGCCAACGCCTCCTGCGATTGCTGCGCCCACCGAGGTGGCCTCATCGATGAAATTGAGCCTCTCGATAGGCTTGCCCAGGACGTCTGAAAAAATCGCCCTCCATAGCCTGCTCTTCGCTCCGCCCCCGATGAACCGTATAGTTTTAAACTGCTGACCCAGCTCTTCGAATGCCTCTGCAATGCTCCTCATGTTATAAGCTACTCCCTCCAGGACCGCCCGAACCATGTGGCTCTTTGTGTGAACCATAGTCAGCCCCAGGAAACATCCACGGGCATCGGGGTCCCAGAGGGGGCTGCGCTCCCCCATGAGGTAGGGAAGAAAGAGCAGGCCCCTGGAACCACAGGGAACCTCGCCTGCCTTCAGCGTCAGCAGTTCGTAAGCATCAACCCCTGCCTTCTCTGCAGCATACCTCTCAGCATCACCAATAACATCCCTGAACCACTTCAGCGAACCTCCACCAGCCTGCATCGTGCCCGCAGCCATATACAATCCCCTTCGAAAGTGACTGAAGGTAAACGTTCTCTTCCTGGGATCGATCAAAGGTCTTGTGGTTGCCAGTCCCATCCATGTAGAGGTTCCAAGATATATGTATGATTCCCCACCCCGCACCACTCCAGACCCGCAGGTGGCACATGGACCATCGCCTCCACCAATCACAACAGGTGTGCCCTCAAGCAGGCCGCTCTCAAGGGCGGCTTCCCTGGTAACCTTACCAGCAACACCTGTTGATTCAAGAAGGTCGGGAAGCTTCTCCCTCTCTATCCCGGTCGCCTCAAGGAGCTCCTCTGACCACTCAAGGGACTCTATATCAAGAAGGTTCATTCCCGTTGCATCGGAGAAATCGGAGTAGATATTCCCCGTGAGCTTGCAGACTACGAAGTCCTTCGCATGGATGAACTTTGAGGCATTTCTATAGATCTCCGGCTCACGCTCACGTATCCACATGATCTTTGTTGCAGAATACGAGGCGCTCAACCTGTGCCCCGTGAGCTCATATACCCTGTCAGAACCGATTCGCTCCGCAACCCGTTCAGCCTGCTTTGTCGACCGGAGGTCTGCCCAGATGATGGAGTTTCTCAGTGCATTGCCCTCTCCATCCACAGGCAGAGCAGCCATCATCTGCCCTGAAAACGATACTACACCGATGTCACAGGGTTTAACCTTTGCCACGTTGATGATCTTTCTCGTTGATTCACAGAAGGCCCGCCAGTAATCACCCGGGTCCTGCTCGGCCCACCCGGATTCGGGGTAGCAGGTTGGATAGGGGGTAAAGGCGCTTGCAAGAAGCCTTCCATCATCGCTGAAAATCGTTGCCTTGTCACCGGTAGTGCCGAGGTCGTGTGCAAGTATATAGGATGCCATTTTAACTCCATCTACTCCTTTATCGCTCCCATGGTAAGGCCCCTTACCAGGTACCTTGAAAGCACCAGTGCAAGGATAACGGGAGGTATGATGGCGAGGATGGAAAGAGATGCGACCTTCCAGAAATCAAGGCCCCTCACAGTGAGAGACCCGGCTATCATCACAGGTAAGGTCATGGCCTTCTGGTACCCGAAAACTATAACGAAGAGAAACTCGTTCCATGAGAATATGAAGGATAAAACATACACCGCCACAAGCCCGGGCGCAGCTATTGGAAGGGCCACATAGAAGAAGGCTTTCATATGACCGCACCCGTCGATCAGGGCGGCTTCCTCTATATCGGCCGGAAGGTCTGAGAAGAAGTCCAGCATGAGCCAGACCGACAGGGGGAGATTCATGGTGGTATGCACCATTATGACAGCAAGGACATTGTCGAGGAGATGCAACCTCTGCATTATTAAAAAATAGGGAATTAAAACAGCAACGGGGGGAAACATCCTCTGGGAAAGAATCCAGAGAGCAATGTCCTTGTTCTTCCACTTTTTAAATTCGTACCGTGCAAGGGAATACCCTGCAAAGGCTCCGAGGATAAGTACAGCGGCACTGGAAAGGGTTGCAATGATAATGCTGTTCCTCAGCGATTGCAAAGTCCTGTCCCTCGTCGTGACAAAAGCATCCTTCCAGGCATACATTGTAGGTTTGAACTGCTTGAATGGAATGAAAGTTGCTTTGAAAGAGTCCCCTGGTTCCTTGAATGATGTTATTCCAGCCCACACCACTGGAAAAAGCGTCCAGGCAGCAAAGATACCCAGAACAATGAATACGATGACTGTTCCAACAGGTTTCCTCTTGCCGATTCCATGCTCCCGAATCATAGGCGTCACCCCACCCTACCTTCGCTCTCTTTTGAATCGTGAAATTAGAGTGATTGCAAAAAGGAGAAGAATAATTAGAAAGAGCCAGCTGATTGCTGAACCCCGGCCAAGCTTGAACCATTTCATGCCAATCAGGTACGTATAAAAGGAGAGGGACTCAGTGGCGCTACCCGGACCGGCACCCGTTATTCCGAACACTAGCTCAAAGAGCTTGAACGCATCGATGGCTCTTATCAGTGTGATGGTTACAATGACGGGCGTAATAAGAGGAAGGGTAACATGGATGAACATATTCCAGGAGTTGGCCCCATCAACGGCCGCGGCCTGGTAGAGTTCTTGTGGCAGTGCCTGGTAGGCCGCAAGGAGCGCCAGAAACATGAAGGGTGTCCACTCCCAGATGTCGACCATTATGATAGTAAACGGCGCAACTCTTATGCTTGTAGTCCATTTTACCGACCTCAACCCGATTACATTGAGGATCGAATTGATTACTCCAATGTCCGGATGAAGCATCATCCTCCAGAGGAAGGCCACAGCTATAGGAGGGCATGCCATTGGAATGAGATAAATCACTCTGAAGAAATTCTTCCCTCTGAATTTCTGGCTGAGAAGGGTTGCAAGGACCAGACCGAGGGTCAGCTCTCCTGAAACGCTTATTCCAACATACATCGATGTAAATCCAAGGGAATGCCAGAAACGGGGGTCTTCAAAGAGGAAGTACCTGAAATTCCCAAGCCCGATCCACTTCGGCGCAGGCATGGTATTGGCGTTCCACTGCATCAGAGAGAGGGTCAGTGTCCACACCAGCGGTAAAATCGCCATGAACATGAGGTAGAGAAGCGCTGGCAGCAAGAACGTCCACTTAACGGGTTTCCTCGCTATATATGTTCCCGCCATACTTTCTCCATCTCTCTTATCAAACTTTTTTTCATACCAGGAGGAAATATGAAACAGAGTGCCCTTCTTTTCTATATTTCCAGGGCACCCTGTTCCCAAAAAATTACCTTCTGCTTATACAAACAGCTTACTTCAGGCCCAGAGAACCTCTGTAGTACTTCTTCTGCTCTTCCTTCCCCCTCTCCTCAGTGATCCTCTTCCAATCGTTGTAGATCAGCTCGCATGCCCTTTCAGGGGCAATTGCGCCTGAGAGGGCTTTGTTGAGGTGGGTATCGATTGAGTTGTAGTACTCAGAAGCTCCAGGGATCATCAGGTCGGTAACTGCATAGGGATCTTGAAGGATGTCTGATATCGCCTTGAGGTATGTTTTGGCTGATTCTGCTCCCCAGCCACCTCTGATCCAGGCATCGGTTATTTTGAAATGCGACCATCTCCAGGGGTTGGCGCCGGTGTAGCCATGGATGCCGCACACATCCAGCAGGCTGTGCTCCGGGTTGGTGATAAACACTCCGAATTGGTAGGCTGCATCCTTATACTTGGCGCTCTTTGGTATAACGAAGATCCAGCCGCCGAAGTCGAGGAAGTTTACCGTGTGCTGCTTCTCGACCCACTTGTTGGTTTGCCGGTCAAAATACTTCTTAGCCCCTGGCAGAGGACCGTATCCGAGGAGCCCCTTAACCTTGCTACCGTACTTCTCAGGCTGCTGCTCCTGTATACCTATGTCGCCCCAGTCGAAGGCGATCGCAGAGTTGCCGGAAACAAACGCCTGCCTCAGCTCCGAATATCCATAGCCCAGCAACCCGGGAGGAGCGAACTTTGTCAGTTCCACAATCCGCTTCATGGCCTCGACCCAACCAGGGCTCTTGCAAAGAGGCTCCATCGTATCGGCATCGAAGAAGATATTGCTGGTGAAGTTGGAAGGCTTGCCTGCAATCGTTGTATACTGGGCAACGACGTCGAGGTAGGACCACATGGCCTGGGTGTTCTGCTGGGCTATGAAGGCAACGCCGTACTCGATTTCACCATCCTTGTCCCAGTCCCAGCCGTTGAAGAACTCAGCAATATCCCTTATCTCTTCCCAGTTTGCAGGTGGCAGGCTGTACATGTACCCGTACTTCCTCCTGAAGCTCTCCTGGTACTCGGGAACCTCCAGGGCATCCTTCCGGTAGTAGGTCATGTGGTTGTCGCCATCGTAAGGAAAGGCCTGCACCTCGCCAGCCCAGTTGACGATAACCTTGATGCCAGGCATCACATCGTCCCAGCCGGGATAGCCGTACTTCTCCATGTAGGGGCTGAGGCTTTCCACATGGCCGCCGCCCATGACATCTCCCTTCCAGGTCCCAGGTATGCAGGCGATGTCGAAGGAGCCCGCCTTTGTGCGGAACTCGATCCACATCTTCTCCTCAAGGGTCGCATAGGGGACGAGCACCACGTTGATCTTACCGCCAGTCTGAGCCTCCCATATCGGTTTCCAGGTATCAATTACCTGAATGTGGGGATCTGTAACAAGCACGGTAATCGGCACTGTGAGATCGGCCTTTGGAGGTGCTTTCTCCACCGGCTTTTCTTCGGGAGCAGGGGCCGGCGGCTTTTCCTCCGGTTTGGGTTTTCCCCCTCTAGCAAACACAGTAGAAAATGCAAACATCAGAACAGCAATTACTGTAACAGTTACAATCAAGGATCGTTTCATGATCATTACCC
>CAZPCG010000145.1:0-5724 GCA_964584875.1 uncultured Spirochaetota bacterium | reverse complement strand
CTCTCCTTGACGGCGAAGGTAGTTGACAACATCAAGGGTAGAAAGGTGCGGGTATTCAAATACAAGCGGAGAAAAGACTACAGGAGGACTATCGGGAGCAGACCCCTATACACGAAGATTCTTGTTGAGTTACCATCCGGGGAGGCATAACGATGGCACACAAAAAGGGCGGCGGGAGCACAAAAAACAGCAAGGACAGCCATTCAAAACGGCTTGGGGTAAAGAGATTTTCCGGCCAATGGGTAACAGGAGGTTCGATAATCGTCAGGCAGAGGGGAACGAGAATCCACCCCGGTGTCAATGTGGGCAGGGGCAACGATGATACCCTCTTTGCAAAAACCGATGGGGTGGTCCGCTTTGAACACGACAGGAGGGGCAGAAAAAAGGTCTCTATATACGTGAATTGAAGGAAGTTTCCCTTAAATAAAATTATAGACACAATTACTCACTACAATTAATCATTCCAAACTATCCCTAATTCTGCATAATGTTATATCCCGATTAATTACCTTCCCAGCTATGATTGATTGTTTCCCTACCTTCGCATTAAATTCGTATCTTTACAATAATTATTATATACATTTACCCTATATCCTTCAGGTAAAAATTTCGTATTATCTATCTGCTGATACAGGGCCAAGGCGCCATGGGGCCATATCTCGGCGATGTATCGGCTATGTTCATGCATCGAGAGAATACCATCCTGAGGCTTTGCAGTGTCACGATTTGTTGATGAGGTAACTATTGCGGTTATGTCGGGAAAGGGAGGGGCTGGAGCAGTATCCTTCAGGCACGAGAAGTATGTCCCCAGGGGAGGACCGGATGGAGGTGATGGCGGGGACGGCGGTGATGTCATTATTCAGGCAAGCGGGGAGTTGAGGACCCTCTACGATCTGAAGAGGATAAGTGTCATAAAGGCGAGGAATGGCTCACCCGGAAGCGGGAAGAATAAAAAAGGAGCGAAGGGGGAGGACAGGGTTGTGCTAGTTCCACCTGGCACTGCGGTGATAGATGCGGAGTCAGGAGCAGTTCTTGCCGATCTGACCGTGGATGGTGCACGATTCACTGCTGTAAAGGGAGGGCGGGGTGGCCTGGGTAATGCTCAGTTTGCGACCTCTACGAACAGAGCACCCAGATATGCCCAGAAGGGTGAGGAGGGGCGATCAGCAAGGGTGGCACTGAAGCTTAAGATCATCGCAGACGTCGGCATCATCGGATTGCCCAATGCGGGAAAATCCACCCTCCTTTCCGTTCTTACGAATGCGCGGCCTAAGATAGCTGACTACCCCTTTACCACCCTGTCGCCAAATCTCGGAGTGATGAGGTATGGGAATGATAGGGAGTTTATCCTCGCCGATGTTCCGGGACTGATTGCGGGCGCAAGCCAGGGCCACGGGCTGGGCATACAGTTCCTGAAACACATCGAAAGGACAAAGGCGCTTTTATTCCTGCTTGATCTGAGCAAAAAAGGCCTGCGGGATCAGTACGATACGCTAATGTGTGAGCTTGGAGAGTACTCACCACAACTGCTTGATAAACCGAGGATTATAGTCGGGAATAAGTCTGACCTTGCCCCGCTGCCGGAGGATGACGGCATACTGAGTGATGATTCGGGGGGGCAGAAGCTTTTGGTATCCTCGGTTACAGGGAAGGGTCTTGAACGGTTGAAACGGGTAATCGTACTCATGGTGGAGAAAACAGATGAAACTGGAGTGCAATAGACTGGGTATATTCGGAGGTACCTTCAATCCGATTCATATCGGTCATCTGCGCCTTGCAGAGGACCTTTGGGAGGAGTTTCATCTTGATAAGATACTCTATGTACCAACAAACAGACCGCCTCACAAGACAATGGACACCTGGATCGATCCAGAGCACAGGCTGAGGATGGTTGAGATTGCAATCGAGGGCAATGATCATTTTCTCTGCGATGATGTTGAGGTGGATCGGGGTGGGGTTTCCTACACCATCGATACGGTGGACTACATCTATGAAAACTACAGATTTGAATCCAGGCCTTTTCTCATCATAGGGTCCGACCTCATCCCGGAGCTTGGAACATGGAAAAGGATAGAGCAACTGGTGCAAATGGTGCACTTCATCGTGCTCCTCCGTGAAAGTTATCCCTTTAAACGGATGAATGGAAATGTTATAATGAAGTCAAGCTATGAGCTTTACACAAAGAGGAACATTCATATAACTTCATCTGAGATAAGGGAGCGGTTGAGGTCAAAAATGAGCGTTCGCTACCTTGTTACCGATGGAGTTTTTAATTATATTATCGAGAAGGGGTTATACACGGAAAAGCGTGAGCATTGAGAGCAGGTTGAAAACATACATCACAGAAAAAAGGTACAGGCATTCGCTTGGTGTACGTGATACCGCCATTAAACTGGCAAGGCGTTACGGATGCAGTATCGATAAAGCAGAGATTGCTGCGCTTCTCCACGATGTTGCCCGTGACCTCCCAAAAAGTGAGCTGAAGCGCATCCTGGATGTCGATGACCCCCCTGAAGACGCTCAGCCTGACTGCTGCATGGGTATACCGCTGCTCCATGCCCGTGCAGGGAAACTTATTGCAAAGAAGCATTTTGGGATTCATGATGAGGAAATTCTTCGCAGTATAGCTCTCCACACAACCGGTGGAGCTTCCATGAATCTGCTCGATAAGGTCATATTTGTGGCTGATTTCATAGAACCGGGAAGAAAATTCAGGGGTGTGAAAACGGCCCGCCTTCTGGCATTTCAGAATATCGATACCTGCATGCAGTTCATTCTCAGGTTCATGCTGCGCCATCTGCTGAAGAGAGGGAAACGCATCTGCGAAGACACCCTTCGGGCTTACAATGAGTACGTTAAGCGGTGGCGCACCGGTAAAAACCTGAAAGAAGGTAGCAGTCAACCATGGGTATAAATATTGCGGACGTCAAATTCCACCACGATCAGAGGAAAAAATCGGATTTTGACTGGATGTCGATCCTTCTCATTTTACTCGCCCTCGGGATCATTGTGGGTATCATCTACTTCATCTTCTACTTCAAAGAAAGTGAAGTGGAGGAGCTGCTCAACTCTGGATCGATACTCGAGATGATCATCGTTGAAAGAAATGGCGAAAGCACCGAAGCAATCCTTCTGAGCTACTACCACCCCAGAACCAGCAAGCAGGCCTTCATCGTTCTGCCAGCAACCACCAGGATGAAGGTTGACTATAAGGATCGGCCCGCGTACGACATTATTCAGAACATATACGCCCGCGGCGGCATGTCGATCGTCAAGAAGGCTGTTGAGAAGCTGATAGGCTCTGAGTTCAACTATTATTTTGCCTATGATGTAAGGGATGTTGAAAAGCTCGTTGATCTTCTTGAGGGAATAGATGTGGTAAACCAATCGAACATTCGCTACAGCGATGCCAGCAAGAAGCTCTTCATCAATGTTCCGGGCGGTAAAACCCTGCTCGACGGGGCGAAGGTGAAACAGCTTCTCCTCTACAGGTATGATGAGGATGGCATGAAATCCTATATTGAGAACCACAGGGTTTTCCTCGAGGCCCTGCTTGGCAGGTCTCAGGAGCTGGAGAAGCTCTTCTCCTACCGGAAAATCTCCCAGGTTCTCTTGAGGGGCATCGACACAAATCTCAATAAAAAAGACCTGAAGATACTTGTTCACGAATTGAGCAAAATGAACTCTTCAAAACTGCTCTTTTACAGGATGCACGGCAAGAACGTATCCATCAAGGATGAGAGCTTCCTCGTGCCGGTTGAGAGCGGGAAGTGGCTCAGGGAGCGAATCGAGGACGTCAGGAAATTCCTCAATGATGAGGGGCCTGCGCCAATTGGGGATGAGATCAAGATTGAGATTCTCAATGGTTCGATGAATCCAGGGCAGGCCCAGAGCCTTAGAAACTATTTTCTGGAATATGGCTTTAATGTCGTTCATTATGGGAATGCCCTACGGAATGATTATGAAAAAACAATCGTCATCGACAGGATAGGCAGGCCGTCACTTGCAAAGAGAATCGCCGATATCATAAACTGCAGGGAGGTGTACACGAGAATCGATAAAACGCTTCTTGTGGATGTTACCATCATAATCGGAAACGATTTTGAAGGAAAATACGTGCGATGAAAAAGCTCGAAGCAGGAGTCAAGGAGAAGTCGGAGCTGGCCATACAGCGTCTGGTGGTTGAGATCGGGGAATTTCTCAGGGGCAAGAAGGCGCGCGACATACTCGTTCTGGATCTTGGGGGAATGACTAGCATCACGGATTACTTTATCATATGCACGGTCAATTCGGTCGTCCAGACGAAGGCCCTTGTCCGCTTTCTGTTCGAGTTCATGGAGCAGTACAATCTGAGGTCCCTGTCAAAGGAACCCTCCTGCGATTCTCCCTGGGTTTTGATCGATTACAACTACTTCATCATCCACATATTCCTCAAGGAGGGTAGAGCATACTACCAGCTCGAAAAGCTCTGGTCAGACGCGCCGGTTGTTTACTTCCATGAGGGCGGCGATCTATGATACGGGGTTTCCTCTACTGGATTATCGGCAGCCTCATCACAGCGGTGTGGTTTGTGTGCATTATTCCCGTCCTGGCTTTTATCAGGAAGAAGGAGAATTTCATCCACAGCAATATCCAGCTCTGGTCAAAGCTGCTCCTGGGGCTTCTATGCATGGTTCGAGTTGAGATTACGGGGGAGGAGAACATACAGAGGGAAAAGAATTACATCATCATCTCCAATCACAGGAGCTTCATCGATATTCTCGTTGGCTCTGCCGCTATCCCTCTCCAGTTCAGATGGCTTGCGAAGAAGTCGCTCTTTAGAATTCCTCTTGTAGGAAGCGCCATGAGGATTGCAGGCTACATCCCGATCGAACGCGAGCACTCCGTATCGGCATCAAAAAGCCTCAAGAAGGTGAAAGAAGCCCTTGGGAGAGGGGTATCGGTCTGGATATTCCCCGAAGGCACCAGAACACCGCTGGAACAGCTTGGAAGGTTCAAGAGGGGGGCTTTTTTGGTGGCTGAGGAATCAGGAAAGCCGATTCTGCCGGTGACGTTCATAAACACGGACAGCATCTTCTACCGCCCCTTTGTATTGAGGGCTCGGAGGGTAAAGGTGGTTGTGGGGAAACCGGTTGATCCGGGTTCATTCAGAGTTAGAGGCAGGGCAGAGCGCGAATCAGTTGATGACCTGGCGAATTCAGTGAGAAAGATAATTCAAACGGAATACGATGCCAATGTCACGAAATTTGCAGGATGAAATCCAGTATCTCAAGGGTGTGGGACCAGCTGTCGCAGAAAAGCTCTCAAGGCTTGGAATAAGTACCATCGAGAACCTCCTCTATTTTTTCCCGCGAGATTATGAAGACCGGCGAAACCTCAGCCGGCTATCGGAAGCGCAGGAAGGTAAGAGGGCAACATTCCGCATCCGGGTGCTCGAGCAAGACACATTCTACTACAAAGGCAAAAATCACCCGAAGATAAAAATAGCCGATCCCAGCGGTACCGCCTATCTGTACTGCTTCAACCGGAGTTACCTCGCCACCTCCCTGAAGGCCGGGAAAACCTGCTTTCTCACCGGTATCCCATCTAGAAAATACAACCGTCTCGTGTTCACGCAGTTCGACTACGTTCCCGATGATGACGGCTCCGAGCTGAGGATACTGCCAGTATATCCCCTCACCGCAGGGCTCAGCCAGAAGAAGATGAGGAGGCTTGTGGAGTACG
>CAZPCG010000144.1:0-5727 GCA_964584875.1 uncultured Spirochaetota bacterium | reverse complement strand
GTTTTCATATCACCCCCGAATCATGTTCATCGAGTTTCTTTGTATTCAGCTACATTTTAAACGTTCAACGAAACGAACAGCATGCAGCGGACGGCGCTTCGCGCCGCCGCTGAACCGGAGCGTTAGGCATAAAAAGGAGGGCTGTCATGTTTCAAAGAATCAATAGTTTCTTTTTGTTTGGTTTGCTGTTTGTAGTATTCGGTGCTATTGGGCAAGTTGTCACCGCCCAGCCGACTCCTGGTCTTGATGATTTGGTCGAAGCTGGCGAACCAGAGCGCATCGCTACTGGTTACAGTTTCACGGAAGGGCCGGTATGGCATCCTGATGGCTACCTGTTATTCACCGATATCCCTGCAAACAGAATCTATAGATGGACGCCAGATGGTAAGGTTGAGACATTCCGCTCACCTAGCGGCCACTCCAACGGGCTGGCATTCGACAGACAGGGAAGATTGATAGCATGCGAACATAGCAACAGACAAGTCTCGCGCACAGAGGCAGATGACACAATTGTGACGCTAGCTCACACATATGAGGGGAAAAAGCTCAACAGTCCAAACGATGCGGTGGTTAAGTCGGATGGTAGCATATTCTTCACAGATCCTCCTTATGGATTAAGCGCACGATTTGGCATACCTGGTACGCAGGAACTCGCGTTCCAAGGGGTATATCGTTTGTTACCAGATGGCAAGACACTGGAGTTGTTGGTGGACGATATCCATACCCCTAACGGTCTAGCGTTCTCTCCTGATGAGAGCGTGCTGTATGTCGCCAGTACCATGGGCTATACCATATATGCCTTCGATGTACAGCGAGGTGGTACCCTGGTAAACCGTCGTGTTTTCGCCTACGTATCTGGCTACCCAGACGGCATGAAAGTGGATATGAAAGGCAACGTATACGTAGCTACCGGCTTGTCTGTCGTAAGGGTCTACGACAGTGCTGGCAGGCATCTCGGGGATATCGTCACGCCCGAGCCGACGGCAAATTGCGCTTTCGGTGGTCCTGACAACAAAACCTTGTTCATAACCGCCAGAACATCAGTGTATCGTGTTCAATTGAAAGTGCAGGGAGTTCCGGTATTACTACCGCGCAATTGACTCAAACAAGCAATACTTCGATGAGAAAAGAAACTCAATAGACGATGTTAGGAAGGGGGAGGTATTTGCATAGACAATAGAATGTGGAGCATGAATCTGAAGTATTAGTGGAATTTTATAATCGCCTTCTGGGTTGTCTTGGTGTTAAAATATTAAATATGTTTTTCTTTAGTGATATAATGGATAAAGGATCGGTATTAAAAAAACCAGAATATCTAAAACAAGCTTATGCTATCGGAACGAATTTAAGGAATTTATAGAAAAAGGGGGTGTATAGATTAGATATGTCAAAAGTAGAGGAAATTGAGACCGCAATTGAGTCCCTCTCAGAAGAGGAGTTCAGGCGACTTAGAAAATGGTTCTCTGAAAAGGATTGGGAGAAATGGGATAGGCAGATTGAAGCCGATTCAGAAGCAGGAAAACTGGATTTTCTGATCAGGGAAGCCATTGATGAAAAAGGAAAAAGCGAAGGGTAATCTCAAGGAACTCTAAATGCATCGGACAACAGTCCGTTTCTGGAAATGCTTTGAGAACCTTCCAGAACCTGTTCAAAAGATATCGAAAAAGAACTTTGAACTACTTAAAATTAATCCTTTATATCCATCCCTCGGACGGGGATTAACCCCGCCGCTGATTTCAGTCGTTAGGCTTCGTAAGATTATCAAGGAGACACGCAATGGGAAGAATACGCCAAATGATTAATATAAACGGACGAGAATGTTGGACATTGTTTGACACGGGTGCTAGAAATACATATGTTATTCCTGAAGTTGCTTCGTTATTGACAACCTCAAGACTCAAAAAGCCATTTCGAAGTGCAATAGGTGGAGAAGTCAAAGAAACAACTGAAACAGCACTCTTAGAGGCTGAAATAGAAGGGAAACGAATATCCACTCACGCCATGGTTATCGATAAAATTGGGAATGACGAAAATGAGAGACCCATTGAGATCCTTTTTGGGGCGTTAGCGATGCAACAGTGGGGTATACGGTTGATCCCTGAACAAGAGAGACTTGACTTAACACACTATCCTGAAGAATTTGTCGAATTCTAACTTCTAACATACCAAGCAGTAAACAAAACTGAGAGTATAATGAGCCTCAACAATGCGTTGCATCCGACCGTCACCCCGCGCCGTTTTCGACCGTTTGTGACAATTTGTTCTCTCATCGCTTCTGCAACATTTTCCGTCGGGTGGCGGCGGTTGAACTCGGTCGTTAGATGACGTTTCGCAGACATACCTTGAGGGCGAATGAGGTACGATTGTTGCGATCGAATCGTACCGAGGATGAAAGGATAGTCAAGTTTTGAGAACAGAACCGAACATCTATCCGCACTAGAAACAGCGCATACAAAATTATTCATGTAATTCGAAAATATAATAACCTATCAATTCATCGTTCTCACACCAGAGGAGTTTGAGCGAGATCGCCATATTACAGGTACAATTGCCCGTCCGGCTTGGCAAGAGGGCAAGGTAATTTATGAATCCCCCTAATACCGATATCTTGCAAAAAGTAAAACATTGGATGAGTTTTGGGGATGAAGATCTGCGATTGGCCCGTCATGGTTTGACCTTATCAAGTGGTTATCCCTATCGCCTATGGTTCGAAAGGCTCTAAAGAAAGAGGGATTCCCCTTTAAGCATATCAAGCCAGTCTAAAGAGATATGGTACGCGCAATATTTCGCAAAAAGTAGTTTACTCAACTGCCATATTGTAAACCAGAGGGAGCTGAATCACACAAATAGAAGGGGTAGGTGCAAAAAATAGGCTGCAGCGAGAGCCGCGCAGAGTGTCACCCATACAACCCTCCAGTAGAGGGCAACCGCCCTTTCGATGAGCCGGGGATCTTCAAGAGCCTCTAAAGCCACCCTGTTTTCCCCGATCCAGGGTTTTTCCTTCAGAGCACCCCCGTACAAAGACGGGCCCCCGAGGGCAATTCCGAGGTGCCCCGCAAAACCCGCTTCGGCAAGCCCGCTGTTGGGACTCGGGTGCCGCCTGCCGTATACCTCCACCGCTTCGAGCACCCTGCGATCGAAACCGACGGCGCATAAAAGGAAGAAGACGTTGAGCCGCGCAGGGATGAAGTTGAGCGCGTCGTCAAGCCGTGCACCCACCTTCCCAAACTTCTCGTAGCGCTCCGAGCGGTATCCGAAGCGCGAATCGATCGTGTTGGCCGTCTTATAGACGTAGGCGAGGGGAACACCCCCGATCAGCAGGTAGAACAGAGGCGCGGTAAAGCCGTCAACTATGTTTTCAGCCACCGACTCGACCGTGGCGCGAATGATCGCAGCCCTGTCGAGCCTCTGCGTGTCCCGCCCGACGATCCGGGCAACCTGCTTCCGGGCATCCTCTATCCTCCCATCAAGGAGTGAATCTCGAACCTCATTGGCCTCCCTCACCATTTCCCTGTTGCAGAAGAGGAAAAAGAGGAGGATGACCAAAAGCCCATTGATGGAGAGGGGCAGTTCGAAAAAGGGCGCTAGATACATGAGCCCCGTCATGACCGCGAATACCGAGCCGAGTGAGGCAAGGGCGAGGAGCAGACCCCCGGCCACCTTCATCTTCACCGGATAGAAAAGCCTCTCATATGCAGAAAGCATCCAACCGATGAGCCTCACCGGATGCGCACTGAACCGGGGAACGCCAAGGAGAAGGTCGAGGAAAAAGGCAATGGCAATGTTAACCACCATGGAAACAACCCATCCAGGTAATCATCTTACCTGTGACCCACAATATTATAGCGATACGTCAAATCCAGCTCCGAATTACCCCTGAAAAACGATGAGAAGTACAAGTAGAAACGAAAGCACCTCGGCAAGCTCAACCCCAGCCCCCATGGTGTCGCCCGTGATTCCCCCGATCTTCCTCATGCACAACGCTCCCCAACCCGCCCAGAAAAGTAACACGGGGGGCGCAAGCAGAAGGGTTCGCCAATCGCCAGGCCTCAGGCTTAATGCCTCCGTGAGGAGGAAGGAAGCGACCACGTGCCGAAACCTCACGGAAGAGCGAAACGATTTCCCAAGCCCTTCTCTGCTCGAAGCAGGGGGAAAGAGCCGGGCGTGGAAGGCGATGCAGCCCCTGCTCATCATGGGGGGCAGGGCAAGGTAAATGAGGGGATCACGGGGCAGGCGATGCAGAAGCTCGTACACAAGCGCTATCTTCACGAGATACACGCAGAGGGCCCCTATGAACCCGAGGGCCCCAAGCCGGGAATCCTTCATGACGGCAAGGATCTCTTCGCGACCGCGCTTTCCCGAAAGAAACCCGTCGAATGTGTCGATCACCCCGTCTGCGTGTATCCCGCGTGTAAACACAAGCAGTACAACGCACACAACGATCGAGAGAGTAAGAGGGGAAAGTCCCCTGAGAAGGCTGACCGCATATACGAGAAGGCCGATGACAAAACCGACAATTGGGAAAAAAACCGAGGCCTTACCGATCTCATCAGCTTCGAGCTTAATCTGTCCAAGGCCGGGAAGAATGGTTAGAAAACCGAAGGCAAAGAGGAGGCGCGAGAAGAAACTTTTTAAAATACCTGCCATCTTGATTAATTCTCTGGTGAGAGCTTCTTATCAACTCCCGCCTGATCGAAGGTCGCCATGGAATCGTAGAGGGAACAGGCCGCATCGATCACTTCCATGGCGAGCGCTGCACCAGTCCCCTCCCCGAGCCTCATCCCGAGGTCGAGCAGGGGCTTTTTACCGAGAAACTCTGCAAGGTATCCGTGCCCCTTTTCTGCGGAAAGATGGGAGAGGATGAAGTAGCCCCGGACATTCCGGTTCAGGCCGGCTGCGATCAGAGCCCCCGCAGTGGATATGAAGCCATCGACAACGGCAAGTTGTTTCTTTACTGCAGCGCCGATTATCAGTCCCGCTATCCCCCCGATCTCAAACCCTCCTACCTTCGCAAGCACTTCCACAGGGTCAGCAGGATCGGGCCTGTTGAGCGCAATGCCGCGCCTGATAACGTCGATCTTCCTCTCCAGTGTGATGTCGTCGATGCCGGTTCCCCTGCCGGTTAGCTCCGCTACATCTCTCCCGGTGAACACAGCGGCAATGGCAGCGGAGGGCGTCGTGTTCCCTATCCCCATATCCCCCGTACCGAGCAGATCAAATTCATGGTCAAGGGCTAGCTCGATGCCCGTGACAATTGCCTTTTCTGCCTGCTTCCTCGACATGGCAGGGCCAAGGGCAAAATCCCTGGTCCCATAATCGATCTTCCTGTCAACAAAGCCTGAAAAATCAAGGTCGCATGAAACCCCCATGTCCACCACCATAACCTCGCAGCCTGCATGCCGGGCCAGCACATTCACCCCCGCCCCACCGTTCACGAAGTTCAGCATCATCTGTCCCGTCACGCTCTGGGGGTAGGCCGAAACCCCCTCTTGCACCACCCCGTGGTCTGCGGCCATCGTGAAGATGATCTTCTTCCTGCAGCGAGGCTGTGCCGTGCGCTGCACCACCGCAAGGACCTTCACAATCTCTTCAAGCCTCCCGAGGCTCCCCTGCGGCTTAGTTTGAGAATCGAGACGCCGCTGCACGGCATCAAGAACACCTTCATCAAACGTCTCGATGAGTTCAAGGTAGTGTTTCAGGCTCTTCATTTCCGCACTCCATAAAAAT
>CAZPCG010000143.1:0-5757 GCA_964584875.1 uncultured Spirochaetota bacterium | reverse complement strand
AATATAAGCGGGAAGAACAGCGATATGGTGCAGAAGGCGCTCGGGAAGCTGAAGGGGGTTGACATAAAGATCGTTGCTGCGACCCACGGGCCTGTATTCAGGAAGGACCCCTCCTACATCATCAGCCTCTACGACAGGTGGAGCAGGCAGGAAACGGAGCGCGGGGTGGTTATAGTCTATGCCTCCATGTACGGGAATACCCAGATCATGGCAGAATCCATAGCCCGCTCCCTTGCGGAGGAGGGGATTGAGAACATCAGGCTGCACAACATATCGAAGTCGCACCTCTCCTACATACTCACCGATATATGGCGGTTCAGGGGGCTTGTGCTTGGAAGCTGCACCTACAACACGAAGCTCTTTCCGCCTGTAGAGATGCTCGTTAGCACCCTTGAGAACGACAAACTCAAAAACCGCCTGCTGGGTGTGTTCGGCTCCTACAGCTGGAGTGGTGGGGCTGTGAAGGCTCTTATGGGGTATGCCGCAGGCGGGTTGAACAGGCACATCGAGCCTGTGGTTGAGGCGAAGTTTGCGCCCACCCAAGAGGACCTCAAGCGGTGTGTGCTGCTCGGGAAGAACATCGCAAAGGCCCTGTAGATTACCACATTCCCAAAATCCCCTCCCTCAAGGGCGGGGAAGATTGAAAGTTCAATTGATTAGTCGCTGGTGAACAATTCACATTTAAGCAGGAAATCAAACCACCAGCTCAATAATTAGTTTCTAACTCTTTAGATTTCGATAGTTAATTTTGTAGCTATATGGATGTATCTTGAAATTGTCAATTAGCCGCAAGCTTTGCTTGCGGAGTTGTCACCAGAAACTAATTATCTTTTTGTAAGATGGGTACTCAGGAAGCGCTCACCAGTCGCAGGCTCCGAACCCAGTTCGCGCAACTCTGGGAGAAATGGGCCAGGGCTTCCTGCAGGTGCTGCTGCACCCCATGGTCGAATCTTTCGTGTTTTCTTTTGAGTTGTTCGAGCAGGCGCAGGATGTGGCGCTCGAGGGCTTCCGCAAGCCTTTTTTCCCCCTTTCTCTGGACCTCGCCGACCTGAAGCTGAAAGGTCTTTTCCGTGGTGGCAAGGAGGGTTGAGAACTCATCGGCCTTCAGGATATCCTCTGTGAGCCTGAAAAGGTGATAGCCTTTTATGGCCAGGGCGACCGCATCCGGGAATAATCCGGGACGCGTGATCAAGGTTTTGATAAGGAAGTGCAGGTAGCGCAACCCATAGGGGGAAAAAGCCTGTTTGATGATGGAGCGAAGAAGGGCTTTGATTCCCTCCAATGACGCCGATCTGGCCGTTTTTTTCCTGACCGGCATGCAGCTGAAGAGCGTCGAGCAGCGTCGGAAATAGCTCCGCGGGGAGTACAGAAAGCCCAGCACCTGCTTGTAACCCTCGATTAATTCCTTTTCCGGCATTCGGGGCAGGAAGTTGAGTGGCAGCGTGTGTGTGTTGTTGCCCGTTGTTTCGCCGAGCAGGCGGCCCTCCTTCGCGAGGCGCCTTGCAAGCTGGGTATTGGGCACAGCGTTCAGCAACCCCACCATGGCGATCGGAATCCCAGCCTTCTGGATGAACGCGGTCTGTAGTTCGAATATATCCTGAGGATCGGTGTCGAAGCCCAGAATGAAACCGCCAGCCACTTCGATCCCGCGGCTATGGATCTTGCGTACGCTGGCCAGGATGTCGGATTTCAGGTTCTGCCCCTTCTGTGTGTATTTCAGGGTTTTCTCATCGGGAGTTTCGATCCCCACGAAGACCATGGTGAACCGTGCCTCCACCATAAGGTCGAGAAGCTTCTCGTCCTGCGCAAGGTCGATGCTCGCCTCTGTAGAAAGGGTGAAAGGAAAGCCGTGCTCCTTCTGCCACGTGGCCACAGTGTGCAGCAGTTCTTTCGTTTTACGACGGTTGCCGATGAAGTTGTCGTCAACGATGAACAGCGGGCCGGAAAAGCCGGCCTCCAGCACTGCTTCCATCTCCCGGATGAACTGAGCAGGAGTCTTGGTTCTCAGTCTGCGGCCGAACATCTCGATGATGTCGCAGAACTCGCAGTTGTACGGGCAGCCCCGGGAAAACTGCAATGACATGCTGTTGTAGACCTGTACATCTATTAGGTCGAAGCGGGGAGGAGGGGACAGGGTGATATCGGGTTTTCGCGGGTCCCGGTAAAGCTTCTTGGGCCTGCCGTTTTCCAGGTCCTTCAGGAAGCGAGGCAGGGTAAGCTCCGCCTCATCGAGCACGAAATGATCGACGCCTTCAATCTGCCCGTATGAGGAAATGGGGTAAGGGCCCCCTGCCACAACCGGTTTGCCGCACTCCCGGCACACCCGGACGACCTCTGCAAAGGACTGCTGCTGCACGATCATGGCTGAAATGAAGACCAGGTCTGCCTCTTCTATATCCTTTCGCGAAAGCCGCATGACGTTCATATCCAGCAGGCGTACTTCATAGGTATCGGGCAGCATTGCAGCCACGGTCATCAAACCAAGGGGTGGAAGGGATGCCTTTTTTTCAACAAAAGGGAGCGCGTAGTCGAAGCTCCAGTAAGTGGTGGGGGTTTCAGGGTAAATCATGAGAATTTTTTTATTCATCGGTAAAACCTCTGCCGGTAATGTCTGTAGCCAGGATCAGGCCTGTACCTTTTGTATCGGCTGCGAGAGGGAGGCAACCTGGTCTCTTTTACTCATCTCACAGTAAACGAATACCTGTTTTAACTCGAGGTATTTTCCGTAAATGTATTTTTCTAAGCTTTATTTAGATGCTCAGGAAACCAGAAAATTGATATCGTGCCCGCTCCTGGGCTTTCAGGAAGGTATTGCTAGTAGAGCCGACACAGGCTTATATATACTGAAATTTCTATATTTTGCCTCTTTCAACTTAATCCAATCCGCTGAAGTGGTCAATACTTTTCGGATAAGGCCTTTAGGGCAATCACTCACCGTTTGCGCTGTTTCAATTCGATGATTCTTCTCTTAATGGGGAGCCATTTCCTGTTGTACTGATCGGCAAGCCTGTATATCTCGTGGTCCTCTTTAGTCCTTATAATTCTCACGGGAGTGGAATAGGTGCCACTCTGAAATCCCTTCAGCATCACCATGATGACGCTTGCAACATGTTTGTTGAAAATAAACCTGAAAATCGTAACGGTTCCGATGAGGATGCCGAGTATGAGGGAGAATACCATGATGTGTATCAGGGCATAGGCCTGTTTGGCATCCTTGTTGTTGAGGTAAATCGTATAGCCGATGAAGTTCTCGGTAAGGAAGTCGTCGTGGAAAAAGTTTTTCTGAAAAAAGCTTTCATCCACCGCTGAATAGAGGGTTTCATCCCCCCTTTTTATAAAGAGCACCGCATCTGTGCCTTCCAGCACATTGAGCAGCCCTTTCAGGTTGCCTTTATCGAGGTAAGTGTGGACAATGTTCCGCAGCATGGCCGATTCAGAGCGAATTAGCTGCCCGTTCTCCAGGTAGGTGAACCCTGCCAGGGAACCCACGGAGATAGAAATCGTGATGATGAGCACTATCGCAATTATGCCGGGAGTCATGATGTACCTGCGGCGAACCTTGCCAAATACCTTGAGCGTTCTCATGAAGCGGAATATCCTCGCAATTCTCATCACCTTAACGATCTTCAAGAAGGTCAGGCTACCAAGGGATATAATTAGGGCTCTCTCATCGGCGAAGAACGTCATGTACACCAGGGGTCCGGAGCTGAAGAGGAGGAGGGGGAAAGAGCTTATGAAATCGATGATACCACCCTCGCTCAGGAGATAGGCACCTGTTCCCCACCGCCTGCCTGATGCAAAAAGCCTTGAGATAAACTCGATGGTGAATATCAGGTCAAAGGCGCATCCAGCTACAAGCAATAGCTTGCGTATGAACGCGCTGTAGTTCATGTAAACGGCAAACTCCTCCCCAAACGTTTCAAGAATTGCAATTATTATGAGAAAAAAGATGAATATTTCGAAAGCTTTCCCAAGGGAACTGTACTCACGCATGGTATTGCTCTCCCCTTTAAATTATAAGTCATATCTATAAGTCCTGGCCAGGTATCTGCTGACCGCACGAGAGATCGCATCACTTAAGCTCACTCTGCATCACTAATCTTTTCGGCACAATGTAAGGATTCTCTTATCGGATATAAAAGGCAAACTTCCGGCACGGATTTGCAATTTTTGAAGCGATTTACCCTTCAAGTATCCTTTTTATTATAGAGACAGCCTGATGGGGATTTTGAGCTCCCATGATTACATCGGAACGCCGCTCGTCTATCGATCTTCCTGCGAGCTGGGCGCTGAATCCGGGAAGGTCTTTCAGGACGACAATGGGCTTTCCATACTGCCACGCAAGGGATATCTCGCTTAACGTTCCGCTCCCTCCTGAGACTGCAATAATGGCATCGGCAGCACAGGCGATGATGCAGTTTCTCGCATACCCCATCCCCGTCGGTATGGCTATGTCCACATAAGGATTTGCCTCCCCCTTTGCAATGCCGGGTAGCACACCGATTATTCGTCCCGAGTTATCCCCTGCCTCCAGGAATGCGCCCCTGCAGGCGGCTTCCATAACGCCGGTTAGTCCACCGCAGAGGAGTGAAAACCCTGCCCTGATGATTTCTCTTCCGACTTCAAAAGCGGCATCCAGAACCTCTTTGCTTGCCGAGGAAGCGCCAATTACCCCGATTAGTATTTTCAACTTTCACCTCCACTTTGCAGGAAAACAATATTATATTGATATTATCTATTTTAGTATAAGGATTTTTAATAATTAGATAATTATTATTATCTTTTTTACTTTTATTTTGTAAGGATTGTGTCGCTAGATGATATTGACTTATTTGTCAGAATAATGTATATTATAAGCAAAATAAAACAAAAAGCAAAAAGTAAAGGGGTGTGGGATGTACACGTTAGGTGCCAAGGTCGTATATCCTATTCATGGTGTAGGGATCATAGGCAGCATAGAAGATAAAACTGTCCTTGGTGAAAGGCACTCCTACTATGTGATCAAGCTTACCATATCGGACATGACTGTCATGATCCCGGTGGAGAGATCGGAAGAGCTGGGGCTCAGACTAATTGTTTCTGATAGAGAGGCAAACAAGGCTCTCAGGCTTATTGGTGGCCAGAGCACCGAGATGGATGAGGACTGGAAGTCGAGGTACCAGCACAACTTCGAAAAGATAAAGAGCGGTTCAATTTTGAATGTTGCGGAGGTCGTGAGAAACCTTTTCCACAGGAACAGGGTAAAGGAACTTTCAATAATGGAAAAGAAGCTGTATGAGAATGCATACAGGCTGCTCGTCGATGAAATATCCTATGTGAAGGATCTGGAAAGGGAAGAAGTTCAGAATATAGTATCTGAGGGGCTGGAAAGCAGTCTATAATCCATAAATGTTCAATAAATGTTCAATAAATGTTCAATGGAATCGTGAAGTATGAGAGAGTACGCTGGATAATGGAGGAGTGGTAAATGCCATGATGGAGATCATCATTTGATAGTAAGGATTGTCTTTATAGTATTTGCAGTTGCACTGGCTTTTCTGTTCGCAGTGCAGAAGAAAAGCTTCATCCTTTTCCCCTCAGTGGTTCTTGCCGTTTCAGGAGGGGTAGTCCTTTTCGAAGCCTTTGTAAAGAGCTTCAACCGGGAAAATGTCTCAAGGATATTCAAGGGGGTTGTTATAGGACTGCTCCTGGGGGTAGGATTCAATGCAATTGCACGCTCCTTTGGTCTTCATACTGCATGGTATCACGGTGTTTTCA
>CAZPCG010000142.1:0-5759 GCA_964584875.1 uncultured Spirochaetota bacterium | reverse complement strand
GAGTGGTCATCACAGGAATGATATCAAATACCCTCTTCTTTGATTCCCTCCTGCTCCTGATATGTACATACCTGTCCAGTGGAGGACATGACCTGTGGTATTTTTTCTGAAGCCTGCCGTTTTTAACGTCTTCAAGCAGCTGCTCCCATACTCCTTCAGCCTCCCCGATGACAACCGCATCGGCATGCTGGAGCGCCTCATCCGGCATAATGGTGGGATGGATGCCTCCCAGCACAACCTTTTTTCCTCGTTTTCTGAACTCACAGGCAAAGCGGTAGGCACGAGGGGCATTTGCGGTCATACAGCTTATCCCGACCAGGTCGCACTCTTCATCGAAGTTTACGTCTTCGATCTCCTCTTCGACTATTTTTACCTCATGTTCCGGTGGAGTTAGCCCTGCAAGCAGGTGCAGGGCAAGCTGAGGTATCATGAGAAACTTCGACCGCCTGGCAGCAAGATCTCTACAGGGTGAAATTAAAAGTATCTTCATGGATAAATATCCTTTCTTTATTTAGCGGAGGTAAAACCGGTTTTGGTTAAGGCTATTTACGCACCCATCCTTTCATCGCCTATGTTTTTTCCTTATACAATTGGCGTATAATTTAATATGGTTTATAATGCATTTAAAGGAATATTTTAAGGTAAAAACATGCATATAATAATCCGCTCATGAAAATTGAAATCTAGTGTTGCAATTTCATCTTTATTAAAAGAAGGGGCGCCTCCGGCCTAATAATCGGGTACAACCACTCTCATTTCTGGGGAAACACCAATATGTTATCAGGTTCGTGTTGCAGAGCATTCCAGAGATCTAATTTCGTTTGCATGTTCAGCCAACTCTCAGGACTTGTGTTTGTCGCTTTAGCAATTCTTAAGGCCATTTCAGGGCTCAAAGATGCTTTCTTGTTCACCAACTCAGAGAGTGTTTTCCGGGATACACCAAGACTCCTTGCTGCTGCTGTAATAGTTAAACCAAGTGGCTTTATCACATCTTCCAGGAGTATTTCTCCAGGATGTGTTGGTTTTCTTCTCATCATAATTGTTTTCTCCAGATTAATGATAATCTATGTAATTTACCTCCACTGCATCTTCAACTTCGAACTTAAATGTAACCCGCCAATTTCCGCTTACCCATACAGGCCATGTTCCTTTCTCTCGTCCAGATAATCGATGAAGCTTGTATCCTGGCAAGTTCATATCTGAAGGCCTTATAGCCGCATCAAGTCTATCCAGAATACGCGCCAATTTTGGAGCATGGTCTGGATTAATGCCTTTTATACTTCCCGTTTCATAAAAATCTCTTATCCCTTTATGCCGAAAAGATTTTATCATTGATGATGAAAACATACATTGTAACTTGTTACGTGTCAATACTCATATTTTCCATTCGCTTCTCTCGATGATCTTCTCAATCATCCATCCCCTATAGTTTTGTTAATAAATCGTTTTTTTTAACTAGAGTGTATATCCAGATCAGGGATGGCATCGAGGAGTACCCTCATAGCGATGCAGTCGTCCTCGTTGTATTCCAGAATGCGCTGGCGGAGCCGGTCATCGCCGGTCTCAACCCATCTGTGATACCACTCTATTGATTCCACTCCCGAGGGGTTTTCATCCCTCCATCTGAACCCGAGATACCTTGCGAGGGTTTTGATCGAGTAGTCGCGGGTCGGCCATACAGTGCGACTCTGAACGATATCGTAATAGAGATCAACAGCCCTCTGGGGACTGAACAGGGTCTCAACCTGCTCATTCGTCGCAACCTCGGGATACCTATCCCGGAGCTTATACCACCAGGTGCGTTCGTACTTTGAGTAGTAGTAGATGATGCACGGCTGGCATGATTGCACATAAGCCCATGCTCTTGAGAATGCCTCATGCTCAGACTCAGGAGCAGGAGATTCAGCAAAAAAGGGAACGTAGCGTTCTGTGCTCCTGTCACGATTACGTCGCTCAACAAACCCGTGCAGATAGCAGATGTCTCTCATCGGGTCCGTTTCAATATCCAGGAACAGCTCATGGTTTGCCTCAGGAAGCCTGAGCGGCTCTTTCAGGTAGGGTCTTGCACCCGGGGTTTTCTGGAGTCGTGCACGCTCATGAAATCGCTCAAGGAGGTTTTTTCCCACTCCCCGGATGAGAGTTTTTTTTCCTTTGAGCATATAAGCGATGTCTACCCTTGCGAGCGCTGATACGGTGCGAACGTGCTCAAGCATTGCGTCACGCCTTGATCTCCCGCACTCGGGGATAAGGCTGAGATCATCAACCTCCTCCATCCGGGCAAAGCAGAGGCTCCTCCAGTGGCAGAGTTTACAGACACTCACCATCGCAGGTGTTGTTGATTCCTTTCGGGCGATAATCCTCCTTGCTATCTCCAGGCACTCCTGATAGAAATGCCAGACTGTTCTCCCCTCCCGCTTACCCACCGGCTCTTCGAGATTGTATACCACCTCCTCGCCATGAACATCCCAGATAAAGGGAAGTCTCCCGGCAGAAATATCCATACGCTCAAGGATATCCGTATAGAGGGCAAGCTGAACAGCGTAATGCTCTTTTATCCTGCCCTCTGATGCATCGTTCACCCCCTCAAGACCAGCACCGCTCTTGATGTCACCAGCAACCCAGCCATCACCCTCTCTCCTTAGAAGGTCGGGGTCCCCCAGGAGGTCTCCCGACCGTATCCGACCCGCATAGATCAACCCCTCACCCCGCTCAATGGCCACCAGCGTGAGGCGCTCCCGCTCATACCCTGACTTTCCGCCGAGACCGGTAAAGGGGAGCTTCAGGCCCTGGATAACATCATGCTCAAAAAGCGTACCCCTCTCCCACAGCATCTGGACGAATCTGCTCTCAGGGTCTTTCCTCGACGGATCGCCGTAGAGGTCAAGATACAGACGATGGGGGCACTGAACGAGGTTATACATCATCGATGCAGTTATAGAAGCGCTCATTTCTCCCCTGCTTAACTCCTTACATTAAATCCCTTATTTCCTCTGGTAGAAGAGCTTTTAGTTCCGGGTATGACTCAAAAAGGCGGAAGATATCAGCCAGATCCTTTTGACGCTTGCTGGCACGTTTTTCTTTATCTGAATAGGCCCAAACTTTTCCTTTACCTGTCATGTTAACCTCTTGATCTGGAGGAAAAACCTTTTTGGTGATAGTATAGTAAGTAAATAAAGTTAATGTCGAGTCTTAAATACCATCAGCGGGAACCTTATAAATTTAATAGTTGTTTTTTACTGGACGAAAGTATGCTATAGTCATGCTTGGAGGAGGTTGCGAAAAGATCATGACAATAAAATCAAATCCGCAACAAAAACCACTACCACCGGTAAACTGCTTCACCGGCACAGACATCGAATCTCTGAAAGCTTCCATCGCAAGCCACCTCACCTACTCACTGGCAAAGGATGAATACAGCGCGACGAGGCGCGACATGCTCAAGAGCATCGTCATGGCGGTGAGGGATAGACTCTTCAGGCGCTGGATAAAGACCCAGCAGACCTACTACGAGAGGACTGCCAAGCGTGTGTACTACCTCTCCCTTGAGTTTCTCATTGGAAGGTCCCTCGGCAATGCGGTGATAAACCTGGGGCTTGAGGATGAAATTTCCCGGGCCGTAGGCAGGCTCGGATACGAGCTTGAAGCCCTTGAGGATGAGGAGTTTGACGCAGGGCTCGGGAATGGGGGCTTAGGGAGGCTTGCGGCCTGTTTTCTCGACTCCATGGCAACACTAGAGCTCCCCGCCTACGGCTACGGAATACGCTACGAGTACGGGATCTTCTTCCAGCGCATCAGGGACGGCTTCCAGGTTGAGACGCCAGACAACTGGCTCAGGTACGGGAATCCCTGGGAGATAGAACGGCCCGAGTACCTGTATCCAGTGCACTTCTACGGAAGGGTCTATAGCTACACCGATGAGAATGGACGGTTGAGGTTTGAGTGGACCGATACCCAGAAAGTCATGGCCATGGCCTACGACACGCCGATTCCCGGTTACAGGAACAACACGGTGAACAACATGAGGCTCTGGGCAGCCAAGTCCACCAGGGAGTTTGACCTCGACTACTTCAACCACGGGGACTACGAGAGGGCAGTTTCTGACAAGGCCCACACCGAGACAATCTCAAAGGTGCTCTACCCCAACGATAACGTGTTTGAAGGTAGAGAGCTCAGGCTGAAGCAGGAGTACTTCTTCGTTTCCGCTACACTCCAGGACATTATAAGGCGGTACAAGAAGACCCACCCGGAAGGGTTCGATCAATTCCCGGAGGAAGTTGCCATTCAACTTAATGACACTCACCCTGCAGTTGCCATTCCTGAGCTCATGAGAATACTTGTGGACTTCGAGCAGATAGGGTGGGAGAAAGCCTGGGAGGTCACAGTCAAAACCTTCGGATACACCAACCACACCATCCTTCCCGAGGCGCTCGAGAAGTGGCCAATCTCACTTTTTGGTCTGGTCCTCCCCCGGCATCTTGAGATCATCAACGAGATCAACAGGCGCTTCCTCGATGATGTCAGTGCCCTGTATCAGGACGATATCGGACGGTTTCAGAGAATGTCCATCTTTGAGGAAGGTGGGGAGAAGAAAGTCAGGATGGCAAACCTTGCTATTGTCGGAAGCCATTCCGTTAACGGTGTTTCTGCCCTCCACACCGAGCTTCTGAAAACGCAGATCTTCAAAGATTTTTACGAGCTCTGGCCCGAGCGGTTCAACAACAAAACAAACGGCATCACACCCCGCAGGTGGTTAAAACTGTGCAATCCCGGGCTTGCAAAGCTCATAACTCAGCACATCGGGGAAAACTGGATCAGGGACCTCTATGAATTAAAAAAGCTCATCCCTCTTGCCGATGAGGCTGTATTCCAGGAGGAGTGGTATAATGTTAAGCGTGGGAACAAGGAGCGGCTTGCAGATTACATAAGGCAGAAAAAAGGCATCGATGTCAACATCGACTCCCTCTTCGACTGCCAGGTGAAAAGAATACACGAATACAAGCGTCAGTTACTAAACGTACTGCACGTCATCTACATGTACAATCGAATCAAGGCAAATCCTCAGGCCGTTATTGCGCCGCGCACCGTCATCTTTGCCGGGAAAGCGGCCCCTGGCTACTACATGGCAAAGCTCATAATTAAACTAATCAACTCGATAGCAGATGTTGTTAACAACGATCAGGATGTAGGTAACAAGCTCAAGGTTCTCTTCCTTGAGAATTACGATGTTACTCTTGCCGAAAAGATCATCCCAGCAGCTGATCTCTCAGAGCAGATCTCAACAGCCGGAACCGAGGCATCTGGAACAGGGAACATGAAGTTCGCTTTGAACGGAGCCCTCACAATTGGCACTCTTGACGGCGCAAACATCGAGATAAAGGAAGAGGTCGGGGATGAAAACATCTTCATCTTCGGACTGAAAGCAGAGGACATCAAGACGATGAAAGAGCTCGGTTACAACCCATTGCACTACTACGAGGGGAACCCCGAGCTTAAAAAAGCCATCGAGATGATCACAGGGAACTTCTTCTCCCCCTCCTCCCCCGGACTCTTTAATCCCATTATTGACAGCCTCCTCCACCATGGGGACACTTTCATGCTCCTTTCCGATTTCAGCTCCTATGTAGCGTGCCAGAAGGAGGTCTCACGAACCTACACCAGACAGAGTAAATGGACGAGAATGTGCATCATGAACGTTGCCAGCATTGGGAAGTTCTCAAGCGACAGAACGATTAAGGATTACGCAGATGAGATCTGGAAGG
>CAZPCG010000141.1:918-5763 GCA_964584875.1 uncultured Spirochaetota bacterium | reverse complement strand
TAATTCCTCCCTCTGTCTGAAAATGTTGAGTTCAATATACCCTTCGCACCTCAACCCGGGTACTTCAGCTCAGTTCGTCTTCCCCCCGACTTTCTGAACTCTACAGCCATGTCAACCATGTCGATGATGCTGTACCTGGGATTATAACCGAGCACTGAGCGGGACTTGTTCAGATCGATCTGAAAATCGTGGAACGCATCCTCGGCGATTAGCAGTTTGGGGAGGGTCTCGTCGCTCAAATCCCCCTTCATGATCTCAACGCCCTCAATGTTTGTGGAGGACCCACTTTATACCTTCGGGAAGGTGTATGAACTCCTCACCCTCGGGCATGACAAAGACGTGCTCCTCGGGCACCGTCCTGGTCGAACCTCCTGCGAGCAAAATCGAATCCTTGGCATGGGTGTCCTTGATGCATGCGCCCAGGGCTTTCACTGAACCCACCACCTCATCAGGGACAAGGTTTAGGTTTGCGGGGTCAAAGTTGATTCCGACGTACTCGGTGTTCAGCGCTTTCATCAGCTTCATCATAAGTTCCATGTTATTTACAAGCACTCCAGGGCCATTCTCTATGAGAATAATTACACCCTGGGCTTTTGCATAGCCGGCAAGCTCCGACAACCGTGCGATAAGCTCATCCCACGCATTGAGCCCGCCCGGAAAGCCCCCCGATTCAGTGACTACAAATTGTACACGGGCTTCGGCAGCGTATGCAACAGCTTTTTTCATCCCTTCAAGAATTTCTGCCCAGGGCCTCCGGGTATCGAGCAGATCGGTGTACGCGGCAAGTGACTTTAGCTCTAGCCCCAGGTCACCGAGCATCTTTATAAAATCTCCCGGCTTCAACCCGCTAAGGGAGATAATGTCCCTGTACCAGAGCTGCACAACACGAAACCCCATATCAGATGCCTTTTTAAGGTTATCCTCGTAGGAGAGCGATGCATCGATTGGATCAATCAGCAAACCCACCCTCATCTTCTACCCCCTTTCCATCACCCCGTGGATGCGTCTCTCATGCCGTAGTTCAGATCGATCCACTGCCGGTAGCTGCCGCTTTTAACATTTTCCACCCACTTCCCGTTATCGAGGTACCACCGTATGGTTATGTCAAGCCCCCTATTAAACGTTACACTCTGGCCCCAGCCGAGCTCTCCCTTGATCTTATCACAGTTGATCGCATACCTCCTGTCGTGCCCGGGCCTGTCCTTCACGAAGCTGATGAGCCTCTTGTAGTAATCCTTTGATTTATTCATGGCCCGGGCTACCTTCTCGCAGAGCACATTGACGAGCTTCAGGTTTTCCCACTCATTCTCTCCGCCGATGTTGTAAGTAGCCCCCGCCTGCCCCTCCTTCAGAATGAGCCAGATTGCAGAGGCATGGTCCTCAACGAAGAGCCAGTCCCGGATGTTCCTTCCGTCACCGTAGACGGGGAGGGGTTTCTCATCGATCATGTTCAGGATCATCAGGGGGATGAGCTTTTCTGGAAACTGATAGGGGCCGTAGTTGTTGGAGCAGTTCGATACCGTGACGGATAAACCGTAGGTGTGTTTGTAGGCATTCACCAGGTGGTCAGACGATGCCTTCGAGGCGGCATAGGGACTGTGAGGGTCGTAGGGAGTTGTCTCGAAGAAATATCCCGTTTCACCGAGCGACCCGTAAACCTCGTCGGTGCTCACGTGGTGGAAGTGGCAGCCACCCTCCCCCGCCCATAGCTCTCGTGCAATCTCAAGGAGGTTGAAGGTACCCAGGATGTTCGTGTTTATGAAATCGCCTGGCCCGAATATCGAGCGGTCAACGTGCGACTCAGCGGCAAAGTGCACAACCGTGTCGACGCTGTACTTACTGAAAATTTCCTTGATCCTCCCATAGTCGCAGATATCAGACAGCTCGAAAAAGTAGCGCTTCTTTCCATATTCTCCATCGATGTCAAGCAGGTTCTCCGGGTTTCCCGCATAGGTGAGCTTATCAACGTTAATAACGCTGCCCTTAAAGTCAGTTTTTTTTAATAAATATCGTATAAAGTTTGAGCCGATGAATCCGCAGCCGCCTGTAACAAGGATTTTTTTGAGTTTTCTCATACTATCTTGATTCCTCACTCCTCCCAGTTTTTAATTCTTCTGGATAATCCTGAAATTTCCTTTATGGATTCTTTCAGGGCTTCATGCCACTTGCGTACCTGGAAGTTAAAGACTGACTTAATCTTTTCTTTCGAAAGGCAGGAATTGAGCGGTCTTCTTGTCCTGCTCGGGTATTCAGCAGTACTGATCGGCACGATCTTGCAAGCGTGCACCGGGATTCCATATTCCAGGGCTAGCTCATGGATCCTCTGCGCAAACTCGTACCAGGTTGTCTCCCCATCATTGGTAAAATGGTATACTCCGAAATTGTGGCTATCATTACTGGTAATAACCACAAGCACTTCTGCAAGGTCCTTCGTGCAGGTGGGGCTCCCCCGCTGGTCTGATACCACCTCCACCATTTCCCTTTCCCTGAAGAGGCGGAGCATGGTGTACACGAAGTTTGACCCGTGCCTTCCGTAAAGCCAGGCCGTTCGAAGAATGAAGTGCTTCGGCCATGTGCGTCTGATATTCTCCTCACCTGCAAGCTTGCTCTTCCCGTAAACCCCCAGCGGGTTTGGGCTGTCCTCCTCGGTATAGTACCCCTCTTTCTCCCCGTCGAAGACATAATCGGTAGATATGTGGATGAGCTTTGCGTTCTTATCCCTTGCGATCTTTGCGATGTTAAGTACTCCATCGGCATTTACCTTAAAGGCACGTTCAGGCTCCTCTTCCGCCCTGTCCACTGCGGTGTAGGCCGAGCAGTTGATGATCCAGTCGACCTCCCTGCTCTTCACAAAGGAAGAGAGGGCTTGGTAATCGGTTATGTCAACTTCAATATCGGATGCAAGGTAATCGAGGGATCGCCCCTTGAGCAGTTCCTCGACATCGCTCCCGAGCATGCCTTTATTACCGATGAGCCAGATCACGAGCCGCTTTACCCCTCTTCAAAATCTTCTTTCACCGAGCATTATATTCTCTATGTGAACCGGTTCAGGTACCTCTTCTTCAAAATACAGGCTAAGTGCCTCATTGAGTGAAGTCCTGGTAAAACTCATCTTCTGCATCTTCGTGGCGTATCTCGTCAACCTCCTCTTTTTTTCCCTCTCCTCTGAAAAGTCTATCAGGATAATTAAGGACCATCCCCCTGACGGTCTTTGAGATGTTTCTGTAGCCGTGAACCACTCCGGGGGGAACAACAACGAGGATCGGGTTGTCCTCACCCCCGAAGAGCACCATGGTGTTCCTGCAGGTGGGGCTTTCAGCGCGGTTGTCCCACAGCTGCACCTTGAGGTTGCCTGGCCCTATGAAGGCAAAGATGTCGGTCTGCTTTCTGTGCTCATGGGGTCCACGGGCCATGCCTGGTTCTGTGTAAGACACGTAGCCCATCTGCGGCTCAAGACCTTCGGGCAGGGTATCAAGACGGAAGGTTTCGATCAGAGACCCGCGCTCGTCGACGTGCTTCACGAGCTTCTGCACATGTACGCCCTCTATATCACCCCTGTTAAATCCCATTTTTTCCCTCCATTCGCAGGACGCGTAGCAGATAATCCCCGTAACCCGACTTTTTAAGCGGTCCGGCGATCTTCCTGAGCTGGCCGGCATCGATGTAACCCATCCTGTATGCGATTTCCTCTATGCAGGATATCTTCAGGCCCTGCCGGTCCTCGATCGTCTTCACGAACTGGGTGGCATCGACGAGGGAGCTATGCGTCCCCGTATCAAGCCACGCATACCCTCTTCCCATGAGCAGTACTCTCAGATTACCCTTTCTCAGATAGACATTGTTCACATCGGTTATCTCAAGCTCCCCACGAGCCGAAGGGGTGAGGGATTTTGCTATTGTCACAACCTCGTTGTCATAGAAGTAGAGGCCCACCACCGCATAATTCGATTTCGGTGCTTTCGGCTTCTCCTCGATCGAAAGGGCCCTTCCCTGCCCATTAAACTCCACGACCCCGTATCGCTCAGGATCGCTCACGTAGTAGCCGAATATCGTTGCCCCTTCCCTCAGACCCGCCGCTTCCTGCAGCATCTGAGGGAGGTTGTGCCCGTAGAAGATGTTGTCGCCGAGAACGAGGCATACACAATCCCTTTTGACGAACTTTTCTCCGATTATAAAGGCTTCTGCAAGACCTTTTGGCGCCTCCTGGACCGCGTACGATATGGAAAGCCCCAGAGAGGAGCCGTCGCCGAGGAGATCGCTGAAGCGCGGCGTGTCCTGTGGGGTTGATATGATGAGAATCTCCCGGATACCTGCAAGCATCAGCGTTGAAAGCGGATAGTAGATCATCGGCTTATCGTATACAGGGAGAAGCTGCTTGCACACAACCTGGGTGATGGGATAGAGCCTGGTGCCTGCGCCCCCTGCAAGGATAATACCCTTCATAGCCGCCTCCATTATTCTATCACAATCTCCAGAACGAAAATATGAAACTCATCCTCACCATACCCCGATTATACACATCTATAAGTCATTTTTACAGCATGTTTTTCTTTAAAGCGAAGGGGAATAAAGGAACGCAATTTCAAAACCTCTCATCTCCAGAACCCTTCGTCAATCATTTCAAAGGATTTCGTCTTTTCCATGAACTCCTCCTCATCCTTCTGGCTCCACCCACCGGCCAGTGAATCAAGATCATTGTAGCTCCTGTTCCTCTTCTTCTTTTTGGTACCCAGGACACCACGCAAGAGGTCCAGTACGGTACTGTTCATACTTCTCCCCGTTCTTCTGGATTCCCTCTCAAGAGCCTCTGCTATCTCTTTATCGATGCCCCTCACTGTTATCGTT
>CAZPCG010000141.1:0-908 GCA_964584875.1 uncultured Spirochaetota bacterium | reverse complement strand
TAATAATATCATATTTTGAAATCATCCTTTTAAAAAGGGGAAGCCACGACTTCCCCCTTATTCATACTTTCCGAATCATCCAGTGAGGTTTCTAGAATCGTCAAGTGAATAATGAAGAATAAACCACTGCAGGATTACGGAATCACCAGCACCTTCAGCGGGTTGTCCTTCCTGCTCTTCACCTGCTCAAGGGCAGGGATGAGCTCCTTCAGAGGCACCCTGTGTGTGACAAGGGCATCGACATCTATGAGCTTTGTTGCAATGGCGTTGATCGCCTTAGGCCAGGTGAGAGGCGCAAGCCAGGAAAACCTGATCTTCTTATCCCAGAGAATGGTCTGAAGGGCAGGGACCTTCACAACATCCTTATCACCGGGAAGCCCGAAGAACACGATGTTCGACCTTCTTCCGGAAATCTGGAAGGGCAGGTCCATAGACTCAGGGTTACCCGTTGCAACCAGTACCCGGTCTGCCATCTTCCCGTCGGTCAGCTCCTTTATCTTACCCACAACGTCCTGCACGTAGAACTTTGAGCCCTTTTCAGCCGTGTTGAGCACATAGTCAGCGCCGTTTTTCTTCGCAATCTCAAGCCTGTAATCCCTTGTGCCGATCACAACCACGGCTCCAGCCCCTGCGGACTTGATCAGCTGGGCCTGGGCGAGCCCTATAGGCCCTGGCCCGATTACGACGCAGAAATCCCCCAGTGTAACCTCGAGGTTCTGCACCGCGTACATAGCATCTGCAAGCGGCTCGGTGAATGCCCCCTGCTCATAGCTCACCGAATCGGGGAGCTTGAACATGCTCGTGTACTTCGTCTTCATGTACTCCGCAAATCCCCCGTCCACAGAAACTCCGAGCACCGTCTTGTTCTCGCAGAGGTTCACCCAGCCCTTCTTGCAAACCTCGCAGGC
>CAZPCG010000140.1:0-5811 GCA_964584875.1 uncultured Spirochaetota bacterium | reverse complement strand
GGCAGAAAGTTGTCAAGTTTACCGCTTTTCTCATCGCTGCCATCGCCATCGTCATGGTGCTGAAGACTCTGAAGAGTATATTTATCCCCCTTGTCCTTGCGATTTTCCTCACATACCTTTTTGCACCGGTTGTTGAATTCCTTGCAAAAATCAAAATTCCCCGCGTCATGTCGCTGTTTATTATCCTCGGCGTGGTAGGCGTTGCAGGAAAGTACTGGGCCCAAATACTGATAAAGAATGTTCGGGATTTCATCGCCTTCTATCCTACACTGGAGAGTGAGCTCATCAGGAGCCTCGGAAGGTTCCTCAAGAACTACCTCAACATTGAAGCCGCAGGCCTTTCAAGCATACTGCGGAGCGCCCGTGTAGGGGATCTGCTCACATCAGCACTCAATATATCCTGGTCCTTCATTGTGAAGTTCCTCCTTACCCTGCTGATACTGCTCTTCATCTACCTTGGCTATGGTACATACCCGCGGCTCATCAAAAAGGCATTTGCTATAAGCCAGGTACCGTACATCTTCGATGTCATAAGAAACATCAATGAGCAGATCACGAACTACTTCCTCGTGAAAACGCTCATAAGCGCCGGAACGGGTGTGCTCACCGGGATCGCATGCGCTGTGCTCGGTATCAGGTATGCCGTACTCTGGGGATTCCTCGCCTTCCTCTTGAACTACATCCCCTACATCGGATCCTATATCGCCGTTATCCTGCCCTGCGTACTTGCATTCTTCCAGTTTCCACACTCATTCATTCCGCTCATAGCCTTCGGAGCGCTATTAATTATCCAGCTTTTCATGGGCAACTACCTCGATCCGGAGATGATGGGAAATAAGTTCAACCTCTCCCCCATTGTGATCATCATTTCGCTCTTCTTCTGGGGATATGTGTGGGGAATTGCGGGAGCTTTCCTTGCCGTCCCCATTACGGCAACAATAAAAATCATCATTCAGAACATCGATTCCCTTCGCCCCATCGCAGTTCTGATGAGCAAGAGAGCCGATTGAAACAGATGCGAGAATGCTCTTTTTTAACAAAAGGCTAATTAGGAGGCAAATGGTTATCAGGAAGCTGTCGGGTTTATTGCGCTACTATAGACGTATTGTTTTTCCAAAGTTGTACGCATCTTCTTCCGATGAGAAGGCCTGCTGGTCTATGATGTAACACCCCTGTTTTTCCATATCGTCCATGAGGGCAACGAGCGCTTTTCTTTCCCCAATTCCGCCCCTCGGGACAAAGGCGATCGTCCGCTTGCCGGAAATGCCCGGAACCTTAGCCAGGACTTCCCGAAGCTTCGAGGGGGTCTTTGCCTTGAAGGCCGACGTCACATAGGAGCCGACGAAGATGTGATTGCAGGAAGTAAGCCCTGTGTAGGTTACAAGATTGTCCGGGTACATCCTGACCGTCTGTCCCTGCTCTTCGAGACCCCTCTTCAGACCCTCGGCGAGTTTACCGATGACTTTTTTCTCCGTTGAGAATATTATTCCAATTAGCACTGAAAACCTCCATGACAGTCTAAACTTTTATAGTAGTAAAGAAGGGAAAAAAAATCAACCCTTAACGATGAGCAGTAAGCGTACGCCACGGGATGGAAGCATGAAGCTGCCAGGTATTTCACTTAAGCAGAAGCCGCTCGTCGTAACGGTCACCCTCAACCCGGTGCTGGACAGGACCCTGTGGGTGAGAGACTTCAGGGCGGGAGAAACATACATAGCCGATCGATCTGAAAGCTTTGCAGGCGGAAAAGGGGTGAATGTATCGAGGGCTCTCCTCAGCTTTGGGGTGCCATCTATTGCAACAGGTATTATACCGGAAAGGGGCAATGATCTATACCTCGAGCTGATGAAGAGGGATGGCATAGCGCAAGATTTCTATTTCACCGACGGCTTTTTGCGCACAAACATCACCATTGTCTCATCACGAAACGAACAGGAGACCCACCTTCGCGAAAAGGGTCCGGTTATTTCCAAGCCTGCATTTAAAAACTTCGTGAACAAATTGAATGCGGTCATTTCCGGAGGGTCCAAACAAGAGGGGAAAAATCCTGCACTTTATGAAAATAAGCCCTGCCGGTACAGTCCACCCATCTGCATTCTGTCGGGAAGCATTCCATCGGGTTTACCTCGGGAGGCTTACCACGACCTTATCTGCTTTTTGAAAGAGCGCGGGGCGTTGGTTTTTCTCGATGCGTCCGGGGACGCTCTTAAGAAGGGTCTCGAGGCAAAGCCCCTATTCATAAAACCAAACCTTCGGGAAGTGGAGGATGCTTTAGGCTTCTCCCCTGCCTCACCAACAACTATAACGAGAGCATTCGACGCCTTTCATAACATGGGCATCGACCAGGTTATGATCTCCCGGGGAAAAGAAGGTCTTCTCTTTTCAAGGGGAGATGGAATCATCAGCGCATCCATAACGGTTGATAACCCGCTAAACACAGTTGGTTCGGGCGATGCTGCCCTTTGTGGTGGAGTTCTGGGCTGCATCCTAAATCTGAAGGACGATGAGACTGCCCGGCTTGCCTGTGCTCTTGGAGCCGCAAACACCCTGATCGCAGGAGCTTGCAGGTTCTCAAAGAAGGATGTGAGCGATTTTTACAGCAGGGTCACTGTGGAGCGGTGGTAGCGAATGATATTCCCCTCAGGATTTTAACCTTCTTTTCAGCCTCCCCATTACCGTCTTCTTCAACTCCACCACATCACGGTTTTTGAGAAGAACATTCACGATGAAGAAGATCGCAAGCCCGGCAGCGATGATAAAAACGGTAATCCCGGCATTGTGCACCCTGCTTTTGTCCATTATCTCGCCCAGCCTTTTTACCATAAGGGCAAGCAAACCCGACATGAACCCGGCGGCAACAAGTGACTTCAGAAAGGAGATGAGTACTTCCCGCTTCACGACCGGGCCCACCCTCCCCCTGAGTAGAAATAGGAGAAAAAAGAAATTGCAGAAGGATGAAATTGTCCCTGCAAGGGCGATACCACCAAGCCTCAAGGACCTTGAGAGATAGTAACAGAGAACAATATTGATGAGCATCACAGTCCCTGCAACGTACATCGGTGTTTTTGTGTCTTTCATCGAATAGAACATCTGCACCACAACCCTCGTCCCTCCAATCCCAACGAGGCCTGCGGCATGGTAAAGCAGAGCACCGGAAACCATGTCAACCGAGGAGAGAGTGAAGCGTCCGTACCTGAACAGCATGGTCACGATCGGGTAACGAAGGATCATGAGCCCGAAGGTCGCCGGAAGGGTGATGAGAAAGGTGAGGCGCAGGGCGAATGCGAGGTTTTGCCTCATGCCTTCGAGGTCGCCCTTTGCTGACTTCTCTGAAAGAACCGGTAGTATCACCGTGGTAATTGAGATGATGAAAATGCCTAAAACAAGCTCCATTAGCGTGTGGGAGAAACGCAGCGCTGCAACAGAACCCTCTTCCAGAAAGGCAGCGATGAATTCGGATATTAGGGCATTGATCTGGTATACTCCCGCCCCGATTGCACCCGGCAGCATGAGAAGCAAAACCCTCCTCACCCCGGGATTGCTGAAATGGAACCTGGGCCTGTACTTTATGCCTTTTTTTATCAGAAAGGGCCACTGGAAGAAGAACTGCAATATCCCTCCAGCAATAACGCCGATCCCGAGTGCATAGCCGGGGTTTTTCACACGCTCGCTAAACAGAAGGCCTATGGTGATTATTGATACGTTGAGGAGGATGGGGGTCGTAGCAGAAGGCACGAACACCCTGTATGCATTGAGAATACCCTGGGACAGTGCCGCAAGGCTTATGAAGAGTACGTAGGGGAACATCAGGCGTGTGAGGGAAATGGTGAGCTCAATTTTTCCCTCCACCCTGGTAAATGCGGGAAGGAAGTATCTCAAAAGTGGGGCACCGGCAACTGCAATGCCCACCATTCCAATGAGGATGAGAAAGAGCAGGGTGAAAAAGCTGTAAACAAAATCATCCAACTCGTCCTTGTCCTCACCCACGAGATATTCTGAGATTACCGGCACGAAGGCAGCCATGAGCGCGCCCTCACCGACCAGTCTCCGCATGAGGTTTGGGAAGAGAAAAGCGAGGGTGAAAGCATCGGAGCTCCCCGTGGTACCCAGCAAAAACCCCCTCAGCCATTCCCGCATGAGCCCGAACAGCCGCGAAAGGAATGTGACCACGCTCATACTGAATGCCGATTTCGCGATTCGTCCGTTCTCCATACAGGTCGTATCCCCCGATCCCTACTCCCCTGCAAAGTGACAGGCAGCGTAATGCCCGGCCCTGTGCTCTATAAGGTCGGGATTCTGCTCGCTGCATACCGGAGGAAAGCCCTTCTTCTGATACAGGAGACAGCTGTTCTTGTATATGCATCCACTTTCAGGATAACCGATAAAAAAGACGGTGCTTGCGGGGTCCCAAAGATGCCTTGTATAAGGATGCAGCGGCTCTCCCATAATATCCCTCTTCAATGCTCTTTCTACGATTCTTCCCCTGTACATCACAACAACGGTATGGCTCAACATTTCAACCATGCGCAGGTCGTGAGAAATGAACATTATAGCTGTATTCTCTCTCTCCTGTACCTCCATGAGCAAGTTGGCGATCTGGGATTGAATGGATAGATCCAGAAGGGCAAGCGGCTCATCGGCAATGATGAACTCAGGGTTGATGGCCAGAACTCGCGCAATGTCAAGCCGCTTCAGCTCGCCTCCCGAAAGGTTTCCAACTATGTTATACATGATGCCCAGGCTGAGATTGACCCGGGCCACAAGGGCGGATACCGCATCCCTCATTTCCCGCGCCTTCATGCCGGTATGGAGACGTATTGCTTCCCTCAATGCCTCAATGACCCGCATCCTCGGGTTGAAAGCCGCCCTGGAATCCTGAAAAATCATCTGGAAATGCTTCCGCAATGGCCGTATGTCCCTTTCTGAAAGCTTTGTCAGGTTGAAACCGTCGAAGAACACCTCCCCGGAGTCAGGCTTGATCAGTCTGAGGAGCAAACGCCCAACCGTTGTCTTCCCACATCCCGATTCCCCAACGAGCCCGACTGTCTGTCCCTTTTCAATAGAGATTGTGACAGCGTCACAGGCCTTGATGGTCCTGTTTTGCCTTCTGTTGAAGAAGTATTTCCGCATATCTTTGCCGTATAGAGAAATAACCAACGCTTCTTCTCCCATACTCCTGTTTTCAGCAGTCAGGCAAAAATGTAAGCCGCCAATTCCCTGCTTCTCACCAGTAGTAGAGATAGCATCTGACGAAATGTCCGGGGCTTACCTCCACCATGTCAGGGCAGACTGCCTCGCATTTCTTCCTGATTTTGCCCTCCGCATAGGAGCAGCGCTCAACAAATGGGCAGCCCTGAATAGCTGTTTTGTTGTCCGGAACCGTGCCGTGTATGGCTTTCGGCCTTCTCCCCTTCTTGATATCCGAATCGGTAGGCATGGAGGATAAAAGCGCTTCTGTGTATGGATGATTCAGGAATCTTCTCTTCCCACCGATGACGTCCCGTGTGCTGCCCCGCTCGACAATAATGCCTGCATACATGACGGCTATATCCGTTGCAATCATACCGACTATCCGTATGTTGTGAGAGATCAGAATGAGGGTAAGGTCCATCCGATCTCTCAGGGTCTCCAGCAGGTCTATGATTCTGATTTTATTGGTAGTGTCAAGGCCAGAGGTCGGCTCATCAGCGATGAGCAGTTTCGGATTTGACGCCAGAGCTACTGCGACAATCACTCTCTGCGCCATGCCCAGGGAGAGTGAGCCCGGATACATCCCCATTATCTCCTTCGGGTTGTAGAGCCTCACAGACT
>CAZPCG010000139.1:0-5812 GCA_964584875.1 uncultured Spirochaetota bacterium | reverse complement strand
GTAATGGCGAGGTCGTCGAAGAGCATCTGGCAGGTGGAAAGCTCAGATTTTCCTACAAAAAGTCTATATTCCAGGAGCGGAATTTTTACATATACACCGCCCTGTTCAAACTTGGACGGGAAAAAGAAACTGTGATACGGGATAGGATTGACGATGTGCGGAGGAAGAGAGAGGAGGCAGGGCAGTTTGTATTCCCCAATGCAGGGTGCATATTCAAGAATAACTATGAGGCGGGCAAGCCGACGGGTATGATCATCGACGAACTGGGCTTGAAGGGGAAGAGAATCGGTGGTGCGGAGGTGTACGAAAGGCACGGGAACTTCATCATCAACCGTGGCAGGGCTACGGCCCGGGACGTGTACAGGCTGATGCGCTTCATCGAAGATGAGGTGTACAGCAGAACGGGAATCAGACTGGAACGAGAAATTACGCTGGTGGGGAAGTGGTAACGTTCCGACCGTATAAAACCGCCATGGCGTTAAGAGAATTGTGAGATTGCCACGCCCCGATTGAAATCGGGGCTCGCAATGACACGTAAAGAAAAAAATGTGTTTGAACTATGTATGAAGAAAAAGCCGATGAATTTCTTCATTTTTGTGTTATATTTTTCTGTATGTTAAGAAAGTTTTACATATTTGTCCTTATAGCGCTCCTCATCATCATGCTGCATGGAGGTGCCGCTCTCTCGGATGAGACAGGAGGGGTGGAAAACGTTTTTTCCTATGGCACCAGCCTGAGGGCGCTCGGCATGGGGAGTGCCTTCACCGCAATGACGAAAGATGCGACCCTCGCCTATTGGAACCCGGGCGCAATGGCCTTCAACCAGCATCGAGAGGTTGCCCTCTTTGGGCAGCGCACCATTGCAAGTTCATACTACTTCTCGGGGTTCTATACGAACCCGACACTGAGCCTCGGGACACTTTCAATCGGGGGGCTCGGGGTGTACACCGGCGGGATTGAATCCTACGATGAGAACGCCTCACCGCTGACCGGGGTGAGCTCAAGCTATTTGCACTACCAGCTACTACTCTCCTACGGCTACGGATTCAGGTGGGGCATGGGGATAGGCGCAACGGCCAAGGTTGAGCAGCTCCGCATCACCGAGTACAGGGGAGCTGGCGCAAGCTTCGATGTCGGAATCTACTACGGCCCTCCAAAGCTTCCCTGGCTTTCCTTCGGGGCTGTCGTTCAGGATGTATATGGAACGGGTCTAAGGATCGCCGATGAGTTCGAAGAAAACACCCGCATCTACAAGGCTGGAATTGCCACAAACTTCCTGATAGGAAAAAACCGGACCACAAGGCTCTCCTTTGCGCTTGACTCAAGGCTATACAACGACAACTACAATCCCGATCCGGGCCCTCTCCTCTACGATCTCAGCTTCGGCTCCGAGCTTGCCTTCGGCGAATGGCTCATGTTCAGGCTCGGATATGCCCGATTCACCTTCGACAGCCTCTTTCAAAACCTACCCCAGGGTATTTCGGCGGGAATGAGCGTACGCCAGTGGGGTCTCGGGATCGATTACGCCCTGACCTTTGAGGACAGCGACTGGCAGGGGGCTGCCGAGCTGTTCATGCGCATCGGGCTGAGCTACCGCTTCGGTAAGAGCATGGACGAGAGGAGGCGTAATCAGGCAGAGGAGCTCCGGGCAAGAATCGACGGGGAAATAAGGGAAGCAACCCGGAAATACGATGAACAGCTTGCACAGCTCTCACTGCAGTACGATAGGGAAAAGGAAAGCATAATCTCCAGGATGGAGGAGGAGTACAGGGATAGAGTTGCAAAGATCGACGAGACAATCGATAGTGCCCGCCAGGACATTATCGCTGACCTCACCGCTCAGCTTGAGGCAGAGAAACGGAGGGCACTTGAAAGTCTATCTTCTGATTACAGCAGGCAGAGGGCCACGCTTGAGTCACAGCTCAGCGAGGAGCGCTCCTCCTACGAGCGCAGGATACAGGGTCTCCAGCAGCAGTTTGAAAGAGAAAAGGTGACGATGAAGGAACAGCTCACTGCGGATGAAACTTTCAAATCAGATCGCTACGCCCGTGGCCTGCAGCTCTACGCCGACGGCTACTATGATGAGGCTCTGCTGGCATTTGAGGAAGTTGCCAGGGCTGATCCAAACTACCTCAAGGTGCAGGATTACCTGCAGCGGACACGTGGAGAGATGAAGGATGTCACAACTTACAGTCCTGAGATTCTCGCCCTCTACTACAGGGGAATCGATCTCTTCGTGCAGAAGAAGTACGGGGAGGCGATTGTGGAGTGGAAGAAAATCCTTGCAATCGATCCGTACAACAAGCTTGCCCTCAGGAATATCAAAGAGGCGGAGGACCGCCTGAGGAGGCTTAGGGAGCTCGGGATCAGCGAGTAGAAAACGAAGCCTGGACGAGCACACCCGTCGATCTGAAACCCAGCTTCTCATATATGTGCCTGGCAACGCTGTTTTTCTCATCGACAAAGAGTAATACCCGGTCATAACGACGCAACAGGCGTTCCACGTGTGACGAAACCACCGAAAGGCCGAACCCCCTGCCTCTGTACTCTGGTTTCACATATACCGACCCAACCTGGCAGTTATTCTCAAATCTGGCGTTCAGCCCTGCTATGGCAACGGGTAGACCCCGCTCGTAAATCGCGGTAATCTCCCCCCTCTGCATCCTTCTCTCAAGCAACTTCAACACCAATTTCCTGTTGATGACGGAAGGATCGGAGCCAATTTCCTCGACCTCATACTGCACCTGCAGCGGCACAAGCAATGGGGCATGCTCGGAAGGAGGGGTGGCACTGCTGTAAATACGAACCGGATGAAGCTGACCTCGCTCAAGCGACATGGATATGAACCGCCTGACCTTATATGGCTTTACCCCATACCGCTCTTCAAACAAAAAAAGGCTGCGCTCATCGCAGAACAATATCCTCAAATCGGGGAACAACCTTCGAACAAAGTCACTTGCCCGATCAACGGCGTTTGTGGAAATCCCCAATCCCAGAAACAGGTGAAGGGAGTAGCCTGTTTTCGCATGGAGGACCCCCTCAACTTCATCCTCCTCCAGGATGCAGTAGGTTAAATATCCAGGGTGCGGCTGCACGATGCCTTCGTAGAGGTAGAGGTTGGTAACTCCTGAGCCTCTGAGAAAACGAAGGCACGCTTCGGCGAGCATTTTCCTTTCTACTTTGAATATTTTTACAGTATTTTTCATACTGAACACTGCAATGAAGAAGGTAAAGAAACGGGGTGATATCTTCTATAGAAAAGGTCTACAGTTCGAATGCGCTCAGTGCGGAAATTGCTGCACCGGTGAACCCGGTTATGTCTGGTTATCCGATTGGGACATAGCAACCATATCCTCATTTCTCGGTGTTGAGCAGCGCACATTCCTCAGAAACTACACAAAGATCGTTACGGTTTTTGGAGAGAAGCGCTGTTCCCTCATTGAGAAATCCCAAAACGCATGCATATTCTGGGACAGAATCTGTACTATTTACAATATACGACCATACCAGTGCAGGTCTTTCCCATTCTGGAAGAGAAACCTCATATCAAAGAGAGAGTGGGAAAAGGCCGCCTTGCGATGCCCCGGCATCAACAGGGGCCGGGTCTTTTCAGAAGATGAAATCGAATCGTTGCTTGAGAATACTCCCGACTACAATCTTCATAAAATGCACATCTACCACCCCGGGGACTAAATAATTCCCAGCTTCTTACCTGCTTTTTCGAACACCTCGAGGGCATGATCGAGCTGCTCATCGGTGTGCGTTGCGATGTAGCTTGTCCTTATCAGGCAGCCACCCGGGGGAACAGCGGGGGGAATTACCGGATTCACGAACAACCCGTTTTCGGTTACCTCCTTCCACAGCATGAAGCACCTGTCCATTTCACCGATGATAAGGGGTACAATCGGGGTCATGGTAGGCCCAACGTTGTAACCCATTTCCCTGAAAGAGTTACGCATCCTATCAGCTATCTCAAACAGACGCTTCCTCCGAGCGGGCTCGTTCTGGATTATCTCAATCGCCGCATCGACAACACCAAGAACTGCCGGCGGCAGAGAGGCACTGAATATAAGGGCACGGGAGTGGTGCTTGAGATACTCAATCACCCCGTCGTAAGAAACTGCAAACCCTCCGATGGTTGCAAAGGACTTGCTGAAGGTAGCCATCTGAATGTCAACCTGGTCCTCCAGGTGGAAATGCTCGCAGGTCCCCCTCCCGTTCTCACCGAGCACACCAACCGCATGGGCCTCATCAACCATGACCCTGGCCTCATAAGTACGGGCAAGCTCGACGATGTTCGGAAGGTCGGCAAGGTCTCCCTCCATGCTGAAAACCCCATCAACCACGATCAGCCTCCCGGCCTTCCTGTCGGATCCTTCAAGCAGGCGCCTCAGATCATCCATGTCGTTGTGCTTGAACTTCAGCACCTTTCCAAAAGAGAGCCGCACTCCGTCTATGATGCTGGCATGGTTCATCCGGTCCACGTACACAACATCGTCCTTCCCGATGATGCATGAGAGTATTCCGAGGTTGGTCATATAACCGGTGGAGAAGAGCAGGGCTCTCTCCCTGTTCATGAACTTCGCTATCTTTTCCTCAAGAGCCTCATGGAGGTTAAGGGTACCGTTAAGGAACCTCGATCCGGCACAGCCCGTCCCATGCTTTTGGATATTTTCAATGGCACGCTGCATCGTTTTCTCATTGAAGGTTAGCCCCATGTAGGAGTTTGAGCCGAGCATGATCATCTTCTTCCCGTTGAGGTATACTTCGGTGTCCGTTCCCGTCTCAATCGCGCGAAAAAAAGGGTACAGCCCCCTCGACTTGTACACTGCCGGGAGGTTGTAATCAAAAGCCTTCTTGAAGATATCCATGGGCACTTCCTCCAGAAGAAAAACTGCAATAATATACCATACTTTCATGAAAATGTTAACAGTTTTCAGGCCTTCCGGATAAAGGGCGCAGGAAGAAAGAAATGGTGTAGAAACAGGATGCTTTTTGCCGATGATACTACTATATTGAAAGAGCCTGTCTTACATCGGAAAATTTCAATATCTGGACTATTCTTGCCGGAGGACACTCTTATGAAAAAGGCATCGCTTCTTATTCTCCTGCTGCTCGGCATGTCACCTGCCTTCGGGCAGACTGTTGTGCGGCTGGGGGATCTGCCGAAATCAGAGTATACGATAAACATCTACCAGGTGTACGGCTTCCAGGAGGGATATGAGGGCTACAAGGTAATCTACGTCGACAGTCAAAATCAGCCAAAGTACCTCTATCTCCCGGTCGAGCTTCACAAAAACTACCGGATATTCAAACCCCAGGAAAACACAAACAGCATGCATTTCGTCATCATCTGGAAGAAGGGCGAGAGAATCGAACGCGTGGAGTGGTACATGCCCAGGGCAATCAACTACGATCTGCCAAACTTCGTGGTCAGCCCCTTCGAGGAAAAGGATAAGATAGTTTTCCAGAAAATTGTCCAAAGCGGTGAACTGATGCTCGGGGTTGAGGTGGGGGGTATTGCACCGGTCATCAAGGCTCCTGGTGGCGGTAACTGAGCCCCACATCGCCTTACTGAACACTGCATCCGATGGCATCCGATGGTGGTAAATAATCGTTTCACCAAACAAGGCACCCCGATTGCTACGACCACCTTTCAATCTTCGGAAGCAATCCATGCCCCATGCTCACCACTTTAACTGCAAGAATGAAGAGGACAAGGTCTATTGAGCCTGTAAAACTGCACGATATCTCCAGGGGGTTGTGGCATGGTAATGAAAGCGATGGTGCTGAAACATCCAAAAAAACCCCT
>CAZPCG010000138.1:0-5821 GCA_964584875.1 uncultured Spirochaetota bacterium | reverse complement strand
ACTTCGGTGGAACCGGTAAACGCCACCTTTTTCACCCCGGGGTGCTTTATCAGAAGAGGTCCTGCAAAGCTCCCTTTCCCGAAAACCACGTTCACAACGCCGGGTGGGATTCCGGCATCGACGAGGCATCTGACGAAATTGAGGGGTGAGAGGGGTGTTTCTGAGGGGGGTTTGATGACAATTGTGCAGCCTGCTGAAAGGGCTGCTCCCACCTTCCACCCCACGAGCTCGATCGGATAGTTCCAAGGAGAAATCCCCGCACACACACCCACTGGCTGGTATACGGCGTAGCTTGTGGTTGTTGCATCGTACCCGGGGATAACCCTCCCGCAAATTCTCTTCCCCTCTTCTGCGTAATACCTGAGGATTTCAGCTCCCTTTCGAACCTCACCTGTTGCCTCGTTAAGGGGTTTGCCCTGCTCTTTCGTCATGGTTCTGGCAAGCTCTTCCTCGCGCTCCAGCACAAGCCCGGCCGCCCTGTGCATATAGCCTGCCCGTTTCTCCGGCGACATCATTGACCAGGTTTTAAATGCACGGTCGGCAGCTTCCACGGCATCATCGATGTCATCCGCCGAGGCGACGGGAACCCTTTCGAATATCTCGCCGGTTGCAGGATTTTCAATTTCGATAAAAGACCTGCCGCCTCCATCAACCAGTTCGCCGTTGATGAGCATTTTGTTGACTATCATTTATTCCACCTTATTTGATGAAGAAAATACTTATCATTGGATTACCGTAGCAAGAAAAGGCTGCAGTGCTCGGCTCAACAATCTTAATAAATAATGAAGAGAATGTCGATCCTTGAAATGCCTGTTACAGAGATATTTTCTGAGCCTGCGTAATACGGTTTGCCTGGAACAGTCCTAGTCCTTGAACTTGTAGAAATTGTCGTACTCTTTTCCGATGAACAGCACGTTGTTCTTGACCTTGAGGTATTCCTTCAAGCCGATCGTCCCGTCCTCCCTCCCAAGGCCGCTGTTTTTGTTTCCCCCATAGGGAGCTTCGATTTTGGACATGACGTTCGTGTTGAGCCATACGATCCCGGCGTCGAGCTTTCTGCCCGCATAAAAGAGCTTCTTCGGATTTTCACTCCAGAAGGTGGCCCCGAGGGCGTACTGGTTGTCGTTTGCCATTGCTATTGCATCGTCGAGGTTTTTGTATTTTATAACCACGAGAACTGGACCGAAAATCTCCTCCCTGGCGCATTTCATCGTGTTTTTTACGTTTTCTAGAATGGTGGGTTTGTAGTAATTCCCCCTGTCGCAGGGTGGCACGTCGTATTTTTCTCCGCCGCATACTAGCCTTGCCCCATCCTTTATCGCCCCCTTAACATAGCCGTCTACCTTTTCAAGCTGTTCCCCGCTTATCAGGGAGCCCATCTGCGTCGCAGGGTCCATGATATCGCCCAGCTTCAGGCTTTTGACCCTCCGCACGAGCTTTTCCATGAATACGTTATAGATATCCTCATGCAGGAACAGCCGTGTTGAAGCGCAGCACACCTCCCCCTGCATCAGGCAGAAACCGACGATGAGCGAGTTTACTGCAGCGTCGATATTGCAGTCCGGTTCGGCAATAAAGGGCCCCTTTCCTCCAAGCTCCAGGATTACCTTCTTGAGGATCGGTGATTTTGCTGACATTTCCATGAGCCTCCTGCCAACCTGGAGTGAGCCTGTGAAGGAGATCATGTTGACATCCGGGTGAGAGGCAAGGGCCTCACCGGTTACGCTGCCCGACCCGTTTATGATGTTGACCACTCCTGCAGGGAAGCCTGCTTCGAGAAATATCTCCCCAAGAATGGTCGGTGTGATGGGGGCAAGGGAAGAGGGTTTGGCAACGACAGAATTCCCCGTTGCTATGGCGGGGCATATGCACCGGGTCGCCAGGTGCAGGGGGAAGTTCCACGGCGTTATGGTCGCCACAACGCCGTACGGTTCATAGGAGACCCAGTCGAAGGCGTAATTGCCGGGAAGGGGTATGACCTCGCCCTTTATCTCCCTGGCCTGGTTGGCAAAATACTCCACTGCCCTGATGGAGTAGGGGATGTCCACATTCTCTGCCTCGTAGACCGGCTTGCCAACGTCCATGGCCTCCCATTTTGCCAGCTCCTTTAAGCGCTTTCTCATGATCTGTGCTGCTTTCAGCATGTACTCAGCCCTCTGGTCTCCGTCAAGGTCGGACCAGACACCGCTGTTGAAGGTTTTTCGTGCAGCCTTGACTGCCCTGTCGACATCCGCTTCACCGGCAAATGAGAGTTCTGCAATGGGTTCGTTCCTTGAAGGATTCAGGGATTGAAATGCCTTTTTATCAGAGGAATCGACCCACTCGTTATCGATAAAAAGCCTGAACTTTTGCATTGCTGTAACCCCCTTACATTTTGTGGCTGGATGCATTACTGCCGGGTCACAATGGGGATATTCATCAGTTTGGCAAATTCCTTCAGCTCTTCGAGAATATTCCCGTAGACTATGCCATTGTGGTGTGGAATGCCGTGCTCGAGCATGGATTCCACAAACTCCCTGTTTCCACCCCTCATGCGGATCGAGAGATTGCTGCCTTTGAGAAGCGGCTGGGTTTCGACAACTTCCCCGACCCCTGCATGGATAGTAAACTCCCCCCGTATGGAGTTGATACGGCATACCGTCGCAGTGCCTTCTTTCATGGCTGCTGTTTGCGATAATCCGCCGAACACCCTTTCTATCACCGGCCTTTTTGTGGACAGGTTGTAGGGCGCATTCCCGCAGTGCCACCAGAGTATGGTATCGTTGTTCTCTATGAAATTGACGAAATCGGCCCACCACGGGGTTGAGCCGCTCACCGCATGCTCCAGCATGAGGGTCAGCGAGCCGTCAACATCGCATTCACAGGATGCCATTACACCCTCTGCATTCATACGGCCATTTGCGGGGCAGATTGTGGTTTTGTCTATGTCTCTGAGCTCAGGCCAGCAGTCCGGTGCGTAGGATTGGATATTCTTCTCTTTCACGACCTTTTTGAGTGCAAGGTATACCCTGGAAAGCCCGCGGGCTTCCCTCTCATCTTCCTTCCCGATAGTGAAGATCTTCTTCTGTACCTCCATGTCCCTGTCAATCTCACCTTCGCCGATGTCCTTCATTATCTTGCTGAGGGTATAGAGCGAGAGCTTTGTTATCTCAGTTCCGAAGAGCTTTTTGATTGCAAGCTCGTCATAATCGCTTATTTCAAAGCCGTCCGGCCTCATCCCTATAACCGCTACTGTCGCTTCTTTGAGATACGCGATGCCCCTCACCACCCTTACAAAGGTGCTTAGCCGCTTCTGCGCCTCCTCCTTCTCTATAGGCCCGTAAATGAAAGAAAACCGCTTGCCCAGGTTTTTGAACAGGGCGCCCGCTGCCATTAATCCCACCATTGAGCCGGTGAAGTTCCTGCTCTCCAGGGCGAGCTCGCCTATGCCCCATAGGCCAAAGGGGCAGTTGAGGTTTCTGATGATCTCCGCCGTGAGCTCCCCCGTGCTGAAGGTCCCGTTGAAGAGAATGACCGCATCAACGTCCTCCGCCTGAAACTTTTTCCAGGCTTTGACCGCCTGTGACCTGTTAGCGAGGGGCTCTGGATATTCGATCACATCAACCTCGAGTTTTTTTCGCAGGTAGTCCCTGGCCGCATCTGAGTATTTCACTGCCCTGTCCTGGCCCTCGAGGAAGCTGAGGATCAGGTTCACAAAGCCGATCCTGGGTTTTCTGAAATTCAGAGACATTCGCATTCCCCCTTTGAGATGTATGTTATCTTACCATCAGTTTCTCTTTTGTCAACAGAAAAGTTGCTGCGTTTGTTGGTATTGATAGTGCTTGACAGGAAGATATGGTATGATAAGATATATCATATAATAATTTGCCATTTTATCTCGGTAGAGGGATGGTATAATGTGAAAAAAATTCAATGGAGGTGAATCAACCGTGCTCCTTGCGCATAGAATCGTACTTGTAACCGGTGCTGCCGGAGGTATCGGAAGGGCAATTGCCCTGATGTTTGCAAAAGAGGGGGCTTCAGTCGTTATCTGCGATCTTGACGTGCAGGGTGCTGAGGCTGCTCTTGATACTTTAAAGGCAGAGGGGGGTGAAGGAGAGGTGGTCGGGGCCGACGTTTCAGATGAAAGCCAGGTTAAGGTTCTCTTTGAGAAGATCATCTCCGCTTACGGTACCCTGGACATCCTGGTGAATAATGCCGGAACCTGCAGGAACATCCCGATTCTGGAGATCAGTGGAGAGGAGTGGGACAGGTTTTTGCGGATAAACCTGAAATCGGTCTTTCTCTGCTCCAGAGAAGCCTTTTACATCATGAAAGAAAAAAGGTATGGAAAGATCATTAATATGGGGTCGGCTGCGGGAAAGATCGGCGGTCTTGTTGCCGGAGCCCACTACTCGGCTGCGAAGGCCGGGGTGATCTGTTTCACAAAATCTCTTGCGCTCCAGGCTGCAGCATTCAACATTAACGTAAATGCCATAGCACCGGGTCCCATTTCCACACGGATGACGGAGGAGTGGGGAGAAGATGTAAACAGGGCTTTCAGGGAAAAAATCCCCCTCAAACGGTACGGCACGCCAGAGGACGTTGCGGAGGTGGCGCTCTTTTTAGCCTCGGAGAGGTCAAACTACATCACCGGAGAGATAATCGATGTCAACGGAGGCCTTGTCATGGATTAGCCGCTTCTTGGATGAATCACATTTTTATAGATGAAAATATGAAAAGTATATTTTGTGAGCGAGGTCAGATACTTGTGAAAGGCAAGGATTAGGGTGATGTCGCGCTTCGAGAAAAAAACTGTCCGACCGGGTGTAAAAATATTCTCCATCACCGATGAAGACAGGTCAGGTATTGAAAGAGTGGCTCTGCTCAAAATGCTTGAGCTCATCTATCTGATCAGGACCTTTGAAAACACACTCCTTGATCTTAAGGATGATCAGCTTGTCCATGGACCTGTCCATACGAGTGTTGGACAGGAGGCAGTAGCGGCAGGGTGTGGGATCGCTCTGAAAAAGACAGATCTGATCGGCTCAACCCACAGGGCACATCACCACTTCCTTGGTAAGTCCCTCCCATTCTACCACCCGGAAGGTTACGATCCGGCTTCGGATGATTTTTCAGTTGAAATGCAGGAATGTGTTGATAAGACCCTGGGTGAAATCATGGGACTTGGAATCGGCTGGTGCGGCGGAAGGGGGGGCTCCATGCACCTTCGAAACCAGGAGGCAGGTGTCATAGGGACGAATGCTATTGTTGGAGGAGGAATTGCGCTGACGACTGGGGCAGGATGGGCGCAGAAACTGCGAGGGACGGGAGCCATTTCGGTTGCCTTCCTGGGTGATGGAGCAGTCAACCAGGGGATACTCCTTGAGTCTGCCAACATTGCGAAGCTCTGGAACATACCGGTCATTTATTTTGTGGAAAACAATCTTTATGCCGTTGGAACCAGCACCAGGCAATCCTCCTCCACGGAAGATATTGCACAGAGGGCGCTGGGCTTCGGCATGGATGGCATCATAGTTGCCGGCATGGACCCCGTTGCGGTGTACCTTTTGATAAAAAAAATCATGGAGATACGGGAAAAAAAGACCGGGCCATTTTTTGTTGAGGCTAAAACCTACAGGTTCTTCCACCATGCGGGTAGGACTGCAGGTAGCGCCTTCGGGTACAGGAGCAGGGAAGAAGAGGGGGAATGGCTCAAGCAGGACCCCTTCACAACATACCCTCAAAAGCTGATACAGCTTGGCATCTTGAAACAAGGGGAGGATGAGTTCATCTGGAGTAAAACGCTTCGATCGGTTCAAAAGGCTGTATCCAGGGTTAC
>CAZPCG010000137.1:0-5828 GCA_964584875.1 uncultured Spirochaetota bacterium | reverse complement strand
ATATCCTCAAGCTCAGGTTCATGAACTCTGCACTCTTCCACGGCAAAGCTGCAGCGAGGGTGGAACCTGCATCCGGGCGGCGGGTTCAGCGGGTTTGGGACCTCACCTTTAAGGATGATGCGCTCATGCCTGAGGTCGGGGTCAGGAACCGGGATTGCTGACAGCAGAGCGATGGTGTAGGGGTGGAGAGCGTTTTTAAAAAAGTTCCATCAGCACCGGGCTCTCTGTACAGACCCGGCTTCCTCTCTATGCAAATATCCATCGCAACCTCGCCTCTTCCTTTTTTTTCTTGACAGGTTGTCAATCACCCTGTCGCAAAGCTCCTCCTGACGATGGAAGAGGAAGCTTTCGCTCACCTGCCTGCACGAAATCCTCCTCCCTTACCGATACCGAAAGTATGCTCCCCCTTATAGTACGCCGCGTATATGGGCCATCCAACGATGATCAGGGACTTCATGATGTTGTCAAGGCTCCTTCCAAGAGCGGTCACAATTGCCATCGCTAGAAAAGCCTTTTCCTCAAGTTCGTCTTTTCCTCAGGGAGAGGAAGAGGAGGGCGCAGCCAAGCGTAACGAAAAATGAGAGGGAAAAGGGAACTTTGAAGGTATGGGTTACGTCCTTCAGGTACCCCGCAATAAAAGACCCGATGACCTGGCCTGCACCGTGAATGAGCGTTGTGGAACCGAATACCTTCGCCATATCGCCTGCCTCCACCTCATCGCTTACAATGGAGGCTACAGCAACGATAAATCCCATGAAGGAGAAGCCGAAGAGGAAGGTCGAAGTGTAGAAGAGCAGTTTTGACCTCAGCGGGATTATGAGGAGTATGGAGAGAGCAAGCAGGGCAGTAGCGGTAAAGGAAACGTTGGTTTTGTGAAACCTGTCGAGGAGCAGCCCCCAGAGGATACCGGAATAAATAGCGTTTATTCCGAAGAGCGACCACATGGCACCTGTCGCATGGACACTGAACTCCATTTCGTTAACCGAATATGCGCCGAAATAGGTCGCATAGATGATGTAGGAAAAACCGACCAGAAAGTATATGATAACGGTAATGAGAAGGGACCTTTTTGTTTTCAGTATCTGTATGAGGGCCTTTTTGGTCACTGCTGAACCCGGGTTATCCTCTTTCCTGCCCACATTCTTCAGAAAGAAGAAGGCCGGAAGAAGAACGGTGAGGTTTAATGCCGCCAGTGCATACCAGCTTAGCCTGTACCCCAGCGTTTCAGAAAACGCAAGTAGTGGAGGGATTAGATAACCGCACAGTGTGATACCGGCACCCGCGCCTCCCATGACGATGCCGAAGGCGCTTCCCTTTTTTTCAAAACGGCTGTTTATAATCGACACGAGCGGTACATAGCTCCCCGCAGAGCCTGCTCCCAGCAGCACCGCGAGAAAGAGGAGTACCTGGAAAGAAGAGAAAAGGCCAAGTCCCAGGAGCGAAAGGGAGACGAGAAGCATGGAGGCCTTCACCGTTTGCTCTTCCCCGATTGCCCTTGAGAGTTTTCCGCTGAGGTGGGAATTCAGGAGGTAGCCTGCCACTATCCCCATACCAAGAGTTCCCATGTGGGTGTTAGTTAACTTAAGTGTCTCCATCATCTCCGGCAGGATGAGCGTGTATGCAAACCGCCCGAAGGCCATTGTTGTGAGTTGAATGAAAAATCCTGTGATGATAAGACGGAGGTCTCGTTTCAATTTACAGTCCTCCTGAAGGTAGAGTGTGATGGGTTCATAAAGATCATCATGGTTCTGTCCTCTCTCTCATGAAAATGTCTACCCTGTTCCCGATGCGGGGGGTATTTTACTCCTGTTCTGCCAATTTTTGAAAGGAAAATAGCGCACTTGACAATAAAGAAAGAGATGATACAATGAAAATAGAATCAGAAAGGAAAGGAAAACACATTTTTTAAATGGTTTTATGAAAGTGAAAGGCAAAAATATAAGGTTTATTTCAAATTACACAAACAGCATTGAAGGAGGTCTATCATGAAAAAGCTATTCGTTATACTCATCGCCCTGCTTTTCTCAGCTGCTGCTATGAACCTCATGGCAGGCGGGGAAAAGGAAGCGGTGGACACAGGTATTATCAAGTACTACACGGACAACGACGAATCAGAGCTTGACCCCCTGGCAAGCGCAATAGCAAAGGGGACGGGGCTGAAGCTTGAGCCGCTCAGGCTCTCCTCGGGTGAGGCCTGGGCCCGTGTTGACGCTGAGTCGCCGAACGTAAGGGCCGACATGCACTTCGGCTGGCCTCTCTCATTCGCCCTCATGGCAAAGGAGAGGGGTCTCTTGATGAAGTACGAATCACCAGCATGGAAAAACGTACCAGCGGAATACAGAGACCCGGAGGGTTACTGGTACGGGTGGTCGTACTGGTTTGCCTGCATAGGCGTGAACACGAAGCTGCTTGCGGAGAAGGGCTTTGACATGCCGAGGTCCTGGAAGGACCTGCTCGACCCGAAGTGGAAGGGTGAAATCGTCATGCCGAATCCAGGCACCTCTGGAACTGCCTTCCTCACGGTTTCCACCATTATGCAGCTTTTCGGCGAGGAGGAGGGATGGCGGTATCTGGAGAAGCTCCACCCGAATGTGGCCCAGTATACAAAATCCGGTTCGGCGCCGGGACAGCTTGCAGCGCAGGGCGAGTACATCATCGGAATAACCTGGGATCAGGCGGTGCAGAAGAGGAAGGATGAAGGGTATCCCATCGAGCTGGTCATCCCGGAAGAGGGAACGGGGTATGTGCTGGACATTGCGGTTATCTACAAGAACTCGAAGAATCCAGCAAGCGCGAAGAAATTCATCGATTATGTCGGAAGCAGGGAGTTTCAGACGGTTGTCGCCCAGTACCGTTCGAAGGTGACCTTCCCGGGGGTGGAGGCGCTTGTGAAGTTCGAGCCGAAGCTCATCGATTACGATGCTCAATGGGCCGCTGAGAACAGGGACAGAATTATGAACACCTGGAGAGAGAAGTTTGGCCAGTGAAAGGGGTTCGGCTCTTGGTATGAGGAAGGACCCCGTCTTTATCGCCCTTACAATCATCATGGCCCTGCTCCTTATGCTCTTCGTGGTGTACCCGATCGTGTCGGTTCTCATGAAATCGTTCCTATTCAAGGGTCAGGTTTCGCTTAAAGGGTACACCAATTTCTTCAAATACTCCTACTATTACAGGTCCATGATCAACACGCTGCTGCTGGGGTTAATAACAACGGTAATTGTTCTGATCGTATCCTTCTCCATCTCTTACACCATCAATAAAACGGGACTTCCGTTGAAAGGATATTTGAGGACGGTTGCCCTCCTGCCGTTGATTTCTCCTCCCTTCATCTTCTCCTTAGCGCTGATCATCATAGCCGGGAGGAGAGGCCTGATCTACAGTGTCCTCGGGATAAGTCCGAACATATACGGATGGCCGGGGCTCATCACAGCCCAGGTGCTCTCCTTCCTCCCCCTGGGGTTTCTCATGGTGAACAATGTGTTGCAGTCTCTGGACCCCTCGTTCGAAGATGCCTCATCCGATCTCGGGGCAAGCCAGGTCCTGACCCTCTTCAGGGTGATCATCCCCCTCTCATTGCCCGGCCTCTTCAAGGCTGGCCTCCTCGTTTTCATCATGGCTCTTGCCGATTTTGGCAACCCCATGCTCATAGGAGGGGGCCTGCCGATCATGGCAACCGATGCTTATAATCTCTGGATAGGGGAACAGAATGTTGAGATGGCCTCCGTGTTCTGCATCCTCCTCATCATACCTTCTATCATTGTGTACGTCATTCAGAACTATATTTTAAAGGGGGGGTATTATGTGACCGTGAGCGGGCAGATGATAGGAGCGGAGAGGAGGAGGATCGCATGGTTCATCAAGTATCCTTTCTTTGCACTTGGCTTTCTCATCTGCCTCATCATTATTGCATGCTTCTCAGTTATTTTTCTAAGTTCAGTCACGAAGCTGTTCATGATCAACAACAAGCTTACGCTACAGCACTTCGCAAGCTATGCGGGGTGGAGGGCCCTGAAGACCTCGTTTACCGTATCAGCAATTGCTGCAGTCATCACATCCTTCACTTCCATAGTCTTTTCCTACATCATCGTGCGCAAGAGGCCAAAGGCACGTGAGATTTTGGAGTTCACGGCGCTGCTCGGCTTTGCCGTTCCAGGCACGGTGATGGGTATAGGATATATTCTGGTGTTCAACAAACACCCCATCCTGCTTACCGGTACCCTTTTCATCATAATTATCAACATATCCTTCAGGGAGTTCCCGGTTGGGCTTGAGGCGGGCATCAGCAAGCTTCAACAGATAGATATATCCATTGAGGAGGCATCAAGGGACCTTGGGGCAAGCAGCTTCAGGACCTTTCTCAGAGCGGTGCTTCCACTCATGAGCTCGGCTTTTGCTGCAAGCTTCCTCTACACCTTCATGGTCGGGATGATCACGATCAGCGCGGTCATATTCCTGATCGCACCAGGCACCAACCTCGCCTCCCTCCTCATACTGAGGCTTGCTGAAACGGGAAACGTCGGGAAAGCATCTGCGATGGCTGTGATGCTCACCATCGTGGTCCTTACAAGCCTTATGCTCCTCAAGGTGGTTTCAAAGAGATCGAAAGTGGAAGTGCTGAAAGGATTCTGAACATGGCTGGTGAGAAAGTTCTTGAGCTCAGGAACGTAACAAAGAGGTTCGGTGAGGTTGTTGCTGTAAGCAATCTCAGCATCCCCTTCATCAACCGGGGTGAGTTTGTTACCTTCCTCGGCCCTTCCGGATGTGGTAAGACCACCCTCCTCCGGATGGTTGCCGGGTTCTACTACACGACATCGGGTGATATAGTAATGCATGGGGAGAGGATAAACGATATACCTCCTGAGAAGAGGAAAACGAGCATGGTCTTTCAAAACTATGCGCTCTTTCCCCACATGACCGTGTATGAAAATATTTCCTACGGGCTGAAGCTGAGGAAACTGTCGAGGGAGGAGATACGTAAAAGGGTTTCGGAGATCCTCGGGGTGGTCCAGCTGGAAGGTCTTGAGCACAGAAAGCCCTCCGAGCTTTCAGGAGGGCAGCAGCAGCGTGTGGCTCTTGCGCGCTGCATTGTCATCAAACCTGAGATCATCCTTTTGGATGAACCGCTCTCAAACCTCGATGCAAGCCTCAGGGTGATGATGAGAGAGGAGATACGCAAGATACAGCAGGCCCTCAACCTGACCGTGATCTTCGTGACCCATGATCAGGAAGAGGCGATGAGCATGTCCGACAGGATTGTGGTGATGAACAGAGGCGAGGTCGAGCAGATCGGAACGCCAACTGAGATTTATGAAAAGCCGCAATCCCTTTTCGTTGCCTGTTTCATCGGGTACATAAATATGATCGAAGGTCGGGTGGTCAACAAGAGGGACAAAACGTATACCATCGCAACCGCCCTCGGGGAGTTCATCAACATGAACGAAGACCTCGGAGGCATTTCGAAGGGGGACGCGGTGACGATCATCATCAGACCGGAGGCGGTATCGATAGAACAGAAGGGTGCCTCCGGGAGGAGTGCCAAAGGTCGGAAAAATAGCTTTCAGGGCAGGATTGAGAGCTTTACCTATATTGGATCGCTTGTGCGCTACCGGATACAGCGAGAAGGATTGAAGTACCCTTTCATAATCGATGTGTCAAATCCAGAAGGGAAAGGAATACGAAGAATTCACGAAGAGGTAACGGTTCGGCTCCCGGAGCGATTTCACTGTATAAAAACATAATCAAGTTAACTTTCGATCTTCCCCTCCCTCAAGGGAGGGGAAGGGGAGGGTGAAAATATTCAGCATACAAATTCTGGTACAAAATACAAG
>CAZPCG010000136.1:0-5855 GCA_964584875.1 uncultured Spirochaetota bacterium | reverse complement strand
CCAGGATAGACATCGAGCAGGTCAGCATGATCGTGGGCACAAACTTCGTCATCTCCTTCCAGGAGAAAGAGGGAGATGTATTCGACCAGATACGGGATAGGATCCAGACAGGCATGGGGCGCGTCAGGAAGATGGGGGCGGATTACCTCGCCTATGCCCTCATCGACGCGATTGTCGACAACTACTTTGTCATCCTTGAAAAAATCGGTGAAGATCTCGAGGAGCTCGAGGATGAACTGCTCACAGACCCATCAGCAGAAACCTCAGCAAAGATTCACACCCTGAAGAGGGAGCTGATCTTCCTGCGCCGGTCGGTGTGGCCCCTCAGGGAGTTGATAAATGGCCTTGAGAAGAATGAATCAAAATTAATTAAAAAAACAACCAGGCCCTTCCTCCGTGACCTCTACGATCACACCATCCAGGTGATCGAAACCGTTGAATCTGACAGGGACGTAATCACAGGGATGTTTGACTCCTACCTGTCGAGCATCAGCAACAGGATGAACGAAGTGATGAAGGTATTAACCCTGATTGCGACCATCTTTATTCCCCTCACCTTCATCGCAGGAGTATACGGCATGAACTTTCAATTCATGCCCGAGCTTGCATGGCGTTGGTCGTACCCGATTGTGTGGGTGGTGATGGTTTGTGTGGGAATTTCGATGCTGATACTGTTCAAAAAAAAGAAATGGCTCTAAAAGCCTGTCTGCACTATCGGGTTGGCAGTAAGCCGTACTTCAGCTTCAGCCTCAGTATCCGCTCCACCCCCTCATTGATCTCCTGCTCCGATATCTCCCCCTGTTCGTAGAGTTCATAGACCCTTGACTTCAGATCATCGATGTTATACTTGCTGTGAACAAGGATGAGGTCGACGCCTGATCTGAACAGGAGTCTGAGCGTCTCTGTAACCTCAAAATAATTTGACAGAGCTCCCATGGACATCCCATCGGAGATCACGACACCCTGGAAGCCAAACTGTTTCCTCAGCATTCCCCCGAGTATCTTTGAGGACAGGGTAACGGGATACTCCGGGTCGATTCCGCTGAAGATCACGTGTGCCGTCATAACAGCCTCTGCACCATGCTCTATGACCATCCTGAAGGGTTGAAAGTCCCTATTAAGAAGCTCAGCCTCTTCGGTTTCAACCACCGGTAGTTTTACATGTGAATCAACCGTGGTGCTCCCGTGACCTGGAAAATGCTTCACCACCGCGATAATACCTGCCCTTTCGGCCCCCCTCAGGTAGGAAATACCGAACATTCCCACCCGGAGAGGGTCGCTCCCCATAGACCTGTCCCCGATGATCGTAGCGTCAAGCTTTCCGTATAGATCGAGCACAGGTGCAAAGTTCATGTTGCAGCCGAGAGCGGCTATCTCCCTGCAGGTTATGTAGGCAGCGGCCTCGATATAAACCGGGTCCTCATACTGGGCCCAGTAGTAGGGAGCCGGAAAGCGGGTAATTCCCTTGATGATAAAGGCATTCACCCTCCCACCCTCCTGGTCGACGCCTATGAAAAGCTTAATGGGGAGGCTGTTTTCAAGCGCCTTCTGCTGCATCATCCCTGTCAGCCTCCTCACCTGCTCCACACTCTCAACATTCCAGGGGTAGAGAATGACTCCTCCGATGTACTCATCCCGTATCAGGTGGACGGTTTCGGCTGTAAGCTCGGTACCCTTAATGTGGGCTATGAAACGCTGGCCTATCTTCTGCCCGATGGTCAGTGATCTCATGTATCTTTCAACCGGGTCTTCCCTTACACTGGCAGTGTGACCCCTTGCTGGATTAGGCTCCTTGAGGGTTTCCCTCGGCCTTGGGGACGGCCGGGGGGCCGGTATCTCAATCCTGGTTGTCTGACAGGAGATCAGAATAAGCAGGATTAACAAAGCGAATGGTTTTGCACGGCCCATCGAATCCCTCTTGCAGGAGCTTCTATGATACTATAGAATCGGTTAACCTTCAGCAGAATTTTATAAGAGATATAAGCTTGATGGAAACAAAATGTGAAGCATACCGGAACATGAAAATTATTATGCAAGGCCTCTTTCAAATTCTTCCCTGAGCTGTGAAAGCGTGCCCTTCACAATGCTTCTGCGGACCCTTGAGACGAACTGGACGATGTAGTGCAGGTTATGGATTGTCGCAAGCCTGTAGGCAAGGACCTCCCGGGTTTTGAAGAGGTGCCTGAGGTATGCCCGGGAGAAGTTAATGCAGGTATAGCAGCCGCAGTTATCCTGTATCGGGCTTTCGTCGTCCCGGAACTCGCTGTTTCGAAGGAGCAGCTTACCTCCCGGTATAAACACCGTTGCGTTTCGTGCGTTTCTGGTGGGCAGAACGGAATCGAACATGTCAATACCCCGTGAGACCGCCTCGAGGATGTCCTCAGGCGCCCCAACTCCCATGAGATACCTGGGCCTTTCAGCAGGGAGATAAGAAAGTGTGTGCACAAGAATCCTCTGCATGGTTTCCTTGTCCTCCCCAACCGAGAGGCCACCGACCGCATAGCCGGGAAAATCCATCTCCACAACCCTTTGAGCGCAGAACTCACGCAGGTCTTCATAAAGGTTCCCCTGCACTATCCCGAAGAGTTCAGCCCTTGACCCCGAAGCTTCCCATGCTGTTTTCGAGCGCAGGGCCCAGTCCACCGTGATATGTGCCGCCCGCTCCGCCTCTTCGTGCCCTATCCCCGCCGCTGTACAAACGTCGAGAGGCATTATTATGTCTGCGCCAATTTCATTCTGAATGCGGATCACATCCTCCGGGGTGAGGCTCTTGGGTGCACCGTCTATATGAGAGCGGAACCTCACCCCCTCCTCCCGTATCTCTCGAAGGGGTGAGAGGCTGAAAATCTGAAATCCTCCGGAATCGGTGAGAAAAACTCCATCCCATCCTGTAAAGCGGTGAATGCCTCCGAGCTTCTTTATGATTTTCTCACCGGGCCTGAGGAAGAGGTGGTAGGCATTGCCCAGGATGATCTGCACACCGACGTCCTTAAGCTCCTGGGGTGAAACCGTTTTTACCGCTGCATAGGTTCCTACGGGCATAAAAACGGGGGTCTCCACTTCCTTTTCACCGACTATCAGCCTCCCTGCCCTCGCCCCCTCATTGTTTGCATGATCGATAATAAATCTCATATGTAACCTTTATATAAAATGAGTACCTGGAACCAAAATCGCCTCCGGCTCCTTCCTCGCAATGACAGCTTGTATGATCTCTACTCGATATAAAATCGTATTAGGTACTCATTATCTGGATGAACCTATAAAGATGTTCGAATAATGCGTAAATGTGCAAGGCTCTCGACCGCGCTAGCTGTCGAAGAGAAACATCGCATCACCGTAGCTGAAGAACCTGTACCTGCGCTCAACAGCATGACGGTACACCATCATGATTTTCTCCTTCCCTGCAAATGCTGCAACAAGGAGGATGAGGGTTGAGTCGGGCAGGTGGAAGTTTGTGAGCATTGCCCTGGTTACCTTGAACCTGTAACCGGGGTAGATGTACAGGCTGGTTTCACCTCCTCCCGGTTTTACCCACCCATCATTACCTGCTGCGGTCTCCACGGTGCGTACGGTCGTAGTGCCGATGCACACAACCCTGCGCCCCTCCTGGATGCAGGTATTGATTATCCGGGCAGACTCCCCGGATATCTCATAACACTCGGTGTGTATGATATGCCTGCGATAATCCGGTTCACGCACCGGCCCGAACGTTCCCCAGTCCACATACAGGGTCACTGGAACAAATATGGTTCCTCTCCTTTTCAAACCATCAATGATTTCTTCAGTAAAATGGAGTCCTGCTGTAGGAGCCGCCACTGCTCCGTACTTCACCGAGTAAACCGTCTGGTACCGCTCCTCATCGAGCCCCCTCTTGGGCTTCCTCCTGATGTACCTCGGGAGAGGAACCTCGCCGATGGTCCTGAGCTCCTCATATTCAACCGGGGGTACAAGGCGAACAAAAAACGCACCCTCCCCAATCTCCTCAAGAACCTCAAGTTCATGCTCACCGCCAAGAAAAACCCGCGTTCCCTTCTGGACCCTCCGAGCGGGGCGTATGAGACACCGCCAATCCGACTTTCCAACTCTCCTCGTAAGGAGCACCTCAAGGCGTGCCTCTGTTCCCTCCTTTATACCATAAAGCCTCGCGTTTATTACTTTCGCATCGTTGTAGACGACACAGTCCTCAGCGTTTATGTACCGATAAATGTTCCAGAAATGATCATCGGTGATCGTGCCATTCTGAATATTGTAGACGAGGAGCCTTGATCGCTGACGCTCCTCGGCCGGATACTGTGCCACAAGCTCCCGAGGAATCTGAATCTGGAATTCCTTCATAGAGTATCCCATGGAGTATTTCGGGTACGCTCCCCTCGCTCACGGCTCACGATCGCCGTACAGTAGAAGCCCTGCCGATCGTTGTACCGGGGTAGTAATGAGAAAGTATCTGCCTGAAGCTGAACCCACGCTCCGCCATCTCTTTCGCTCCCCACTGGCTCATCCCTACACCGTGCCCGTAACCTCTCCCCTCGAGGGTGAAGTAGTTTTCTCCACCTCTACGCTCCCTTGTAATGACGTCAATTAAGAGGCTTTTAAAGGATTTGGGATCAACTGCAAGACGCAGAGCGTTTCCTGCAACGACGTATGTTTCACCGTTTTCAAGGATCAGGGCAAACTCCTTTACCCTTCCGGAGGAGGTTCTGCGGTAGATTCGAAGGTCGCGTATGGCAACCCCTCCATGCACTGCATTGAAGTCCTGGGTTTGTACCCTCTTGAGAGCATCTAAAAGCTGGGATGAGCTGAGCGTGAGGCTCCAGGAGAAACGCCCATTACCTCCACAGTATGGATCGGGTATGCTTCTAAGGTAAGGTAAATCTCTTTGAAAGATGTCGCGTGAGCTCTCCGTCCTCCCGCCTGAACATGAATGAAAGAAGGCCTCGATTGGCTCATCCCTGTAAAGTAAGATAAGCCCCTCAGTTTGGGAAACGGCGTCGTCTATTTTTTGATTGACATCTAAGAAATCGTACTTCTGATGCAGCTCAGTAGCGCCGATGTCAAAGAGCCCGTCCCTGCCTGCGAGAATTTTCTTATAAACATAGGTGCGAGACACGACGGCCTGCGCCTTCAGCGCCTCAAGGGGCCACCCTTCTGGCATTTCGGAGCTCAGAACACCCCTCAAATACACATCCATGGGAATTCTGTTGATAAGGGTTCTTGCGGTAATCTCGAGGTCTCCGTGGTACCTCTTGCCGTTGATCAGTACCGGGCTGGAATTGTGAATTGATACGGGGGTGGGGAATTCCCTTCCATTGATTAAAACGCTCCTTTCTTTCACCACGATTACAGCGTTCGCTGGAAGCTGTATGCGATCACCCTTGCTGAAAAGCACCGCATTACGAGCCTGGAGCTCCAGCCGGCTCAGATCGGTCAGCACTGCGACACGAACAGTTTCGGGGAGGGCCGCCCGTTCCTCCCGCCTCTCCATAACCAGGGATGGACCGGCGCAGCTCCCCAACACAAAAACGGGCAAAAGCCAGGTTGCAATGAACCATGACCGCCTCTTCAATTACCCTGACCTCAAGAAAAAAATCGGCATCACTGCCCCAGGCAGCCGAGGATTCAGCCACTGTTCTGGAATAGATTGCCCTCCATGTCCTGTGCGTACCTGAAGCCGAAGTGCTCGTACGCCTGTCTGGTTGCTACCCTCCCCCGTGCAGTTCTTTTAAGATATCCGATCTGGATGAGATAGGGTTCGTAGATGTCCTCTATTGTCTGATTGTCCTCCCCCAGGGACACGGAGAGCGTGTCAAGCCCGACCGGTCCGCCTTCGTACTTCGAAATGATGGTATCCACAAGGC